>JAUUZT010000158.1 GCA_030589825.1 Dehalococcoidia bacterium | reverse complement strand
CTTAAGTTGTCTAAATATTATGACAATCTTGAAGATTACCCCATAATAATGACATGGTGTGCTGAGGTACCCGATGAAGAAAAAATAGCTCTCCTCTTTCAGGCAAATTGTGCAGAACTCGGTATTGATGTTGAAATTACAAAGAAACCATTTGGTGCTATGATAGCCGATGCCCAAACTGTGGAAACTACACCAAATGCATCCCTTGTATTTGTTGCCCCGAGTTACATTGAAGCAGGAGGAATGCTTAAGACAAGATATCATACAAGCTCCACCGGAACATGGGAACAGATGGAATGGGTACAAGACAGTGAACTTGATGCTCAGATCGAAAATGCACTGGCAACCACTGACAAAGCAGAACGATTTAAGAAATACTCTGAAATACAGAAGAAGATTATAGAATTTTGCCCAACTATTTGGCTATTTGACCAGGCGGAAAGACGAGCATATCAAGCTTCATATGTTTATTGGCCTACAGCAGAAATGGTAGAGGAAGGTCAGACATTCATTAATCCTATGGGCTATAACAACTATGTTCGCGATATGAAAGTATTCCCCGAGAAACGTTCAGAATAAACTTTTGAGTCAAAGGGTGGTGGTTCGCGATTAGAGGCACCACCCTTTGTATTAATATAACTTTAATAACAAGCTCGCAAGATGAAAGGTGGGTCGGAATATGGTATGGTTTTGGCTAAAAAAAGTTAGTACTTATTTATTGGTTTTGGTAGGATTATCAATTTTGATATTTATTATTGCTAGAGTTGTTCCTGGTGATCCAGCAAGATTGGCACTTGGCCCTAGAACGCCTGAAGAAACAGTGCAAAGACTAAGACAGGAGATGAACTTGGATAAACCCATTTATCTACAATATGTATTGTGGGTAAGAGGAGTCTTACATGGAGATTATGGGAAATCACTAATGTCAAGACGTCCGGTTAGTGAAGATATTAGAGAATATCTACCTGCTACTTTAGAGATGGTATTGCTTTCTGCTTTAATAATGATTGTAGGGGGTATTACATTAGGCATATTATCCGCTAAATTTTCGGATACATGGTTGGATGGAGTGATTAGAATTATTTCATATTTAGGAATTGTAGCGCCCGCATTCGTTTGGGCTATTATATTCATGTTTGCTTTTGGTTATTTATTTCCCATTTTTCCCATTACTGGTAGGTTAAGCTATGGTATTATCGAACCAAAGTTTATAACCGGAATGTACACGATTGATGGACTATTAAGTGGTTCATTTAATACTGCTAAAGATGCATTTATGCATCTCGTACTCCCCGCGTTTTCACTTTGTTTGGGGGGGCTTGCTCAAGCAGCTCGTATTACCCGTTCAAGCATGACCGGGAATATGACTAAAGATTATATATTAGCACAAAATGCTTATGGCGTTCCGGAGGGAGTTATATTTTTTAAATATTTACTAAAGCCATCTTTAATTCCGACGGTGTCGATTTTAGCTTTAGATATAGCTGCTCTCTTTGGCCAAGCTTTTCTTGTTGAGCTGATATTTAATTTCCCGGGTTTATCAAAATATGGAATTCAGGCAATGTTGAATAAAGATATAAATGTAATATCAGCAGTTGTAATGATTCTTGGTCTAGTGTTTATATCAGTTAATATAATAATTGACATTGTAGTTGCATTTCTTGATCCTCGTATACGTTTAATGGGGAGGAGTGCATAAAATGACGGAAAAGAAAAGGAATCACAATAACAATTTATCAACTAATGTAGAAAATAAAAAATTGGCTATAAAGAGAGACAAATTAGAAGGCATTAAACGTTCCTGGTACAAATTTTCTTTGAATAAAATGTCTGTTATAGGCCTAGCAATAGTATTGATAGTAGCTTTACTCGGTATTTTTGAACCTCTCATCGCTCCTTATCCTGAACATATTGGCGCTTTTGTGGATTTTGCATCAGCCTCCCAGAAACCTTCAATTAGTCATTGGATGGGTACGGATAATTTTGGAAGAGATATACTAAGCAGGGTAATGTTTGCTTTTCGCGGAGCGTTTGTAATGGGGCTTGGTGTTCTTTTAGTGGTAGTTCCTATCGGCAGTATTTTAGGACTAATTGCAGGATATTGGAAAGGTAAAACCATATCAACTTTCATTTTAAGAGTTACGGATATTTTTCTGGCACTCCCCCCCTTAATATTAGCCCTATGTGTTTGTGCTATTATGAGGCCGACACTGTTTAATTCAATGATGGCAGTGACTATAGCTTGGTGGCCTTGGTACACAAGATTAGTCTACGGCATGAGCGCATCTATAAGCAATGAACTGTATGTAAAATCTGCAGAATTATTAGGTGCAAGTAAATCTCATATTCTATTCAAGGAAATACTTCCGAATTGTTTGTCGCCTATTTTTACTAAAATGACATTAGATATGGGATGGGTTATCCTTACAGGAGCGTCTTTGAGTTTTGTTGGGTTAGGGGAGCAGCCACCAATACCAGCACTCGGAACAATGGTCTCTGATGGTGCAAAATATTTACCTGAACTGTGGTGGATTTCAATGTTCCCTGCTCTGGCAATAATGGTTATAGTTTTAGGATTTAATATTATGGGCGATGGCGTAAAAGATATGCTTTCAAGTGGGGAGGTGTAACCATGAAGGATGCAGTAGTTGAAATTAAAGATCTTTATGTAGGGTTTAAGACTTTTAAAGGTTATACTAAGGTATTGAACGGTGTAAATTTATCAGTAAATAAAGGAGAGAGGATAAGTATAGTTGGAGAAACTGGTTGTGGTAAAACTACTACAGTTAAGTCTATACTCCAGATTCTTGCCAAGCAAGCTAAAATTGAAAAGGGAGAAATACTGTTCCAAGGCAAAAATTTACTTAAAATGACTAAAAATGAGATAAAACCAATAAGGGAGACCGGCATTTCAATGATATTCCAGGATCCCATGGCAGCGCTCAATCCGGTTTTTACTATTGGTCAGCAATTATCAGTTGTTATCAAGTATTCTAGGCTTGAAAGAACAAATAGACAGAAGGCACAAAAAGAATTGGCCATCAAAGCATTAAAGGAAACTTCTTTACCAGATCCAAAACGTTTATTAAATAATTATCCATTTCAACTTAGTGGCGGAATGAGGCAGAGAGTATGTATAGCTATGGCGCTTGCTACTCCGCGTTCTCTTGTTATTGCTGATGAGCCTACAACAAACCTGGATGTAACTATTCAAGAACAGGTACTGCAGATTCTAAAAGAGCGAGTGCAGGATAAAGGAAGTTCATTGATTTTAATTACTCATTCTCTTGGTGTGGCAAGAGAGACTACCGATCGTATTTATGTTATGTATGCCGGTAATATGGTAGAGGTAGCTAGCGCAAGCGAACTTTTTAAAAACCAGTACCATCCCTATACAAAGGGACTAATAAGCTGTATTCCAAAATTATCAGGAGGAGGTATGGCTGAAGGAATTTCAGGGAGAATACCGAATTATTTAAATCCTCCAAATGGCTGCAGATATTCAACAAGGTGTTCCGAAGTAATGGAGCGGTGTACAAAGGAAAAACCTGAATTTAAGAATGTTGGAAACG
>JAUUZT010000025.1 GCA_030589825.1 Dehalococcoidia bacterium | reverse complement strand
TACATCTGCATCCATGCCCCTCTGTAGACTCCCCACTCTATTATCAATGCTCAGAGCACACGCTGGATTAATTGTGCTCATTTTAACCACTTCATCCAGGCTTAATCCAAGCGCTATAAACTTGGACATGACCGCTGCCAGGCCGAATACTGGAACATTAAGACACAGGGTATTAATGTCGGTACTTAAAACCGTAGGCAAAATGCCCTGGTCCATACTTTTTCTGGCTACATCAAAGCTGAAGTTATTTCTCCCATGGGCGACTTCCGTGACTATTCCTCTATCCATAGCCTCTTTCAGTTCTGGCAGGATAGTGCCATCAGGACGCAAGATACCGCCTTGTCTGGAGGTGAAAACATGTGTCAGTATATCACCAGTGTCCATGACTCTTAGCAGCTCCTGTGTCACCTCTGGGGGAACCAACTCTGCTGGATCTCCAATATGTACCATCATTGGTAATCCAAGACTTCGTGCCAGTTCTCTGGTTATCTTTATTACTTTGGGTCCCTCGTTAGCAACGATTTTACCCACAAGGCGTAATTTGATTCCCTTGATTATTTCACGATTAGAATTGACAACGGCCCTGGTGGCATCAATATTAATCTCCTCCCAGTCTCTTAGCTCAGGTGTCAGTATTTGTCCTAATGAGCTCAAGTGGAGGAAACAAAAAACCGTGCTTTTAGAGGGAGGGATAATGTATTTTAGGAAGGCTTTGAAGGTTAACTGCCCTGTGCTACCCCCGTCGGCAACAGTAGTTACCCCTTGCTTTACTCCTGCGATGTCAGGCTCGATACTTATACTATGCACTCCATCATATATATGGCAGTGCATATCAATGAGTCCGGGGGTAACGATTTTCCCCTTGGCGTCAATAACCTGCTTTCCTTCGGTTGCTGAGATGCCTTCTGCAACCAGAGCAATCCTCTGTCCGCTTATGGCAACGTCGAGAACACCATTTATATTCTGGGCGGGATCTATCACCCTGCCACCCTTAATTAATAAATCGTACATACAAAACCTCCTTCGCCTATGATATTTCCTTTTTTATGTTATCTCCCCCATGTTACTTTTTTCTGGCTATGGGAGAATTAAGGCTTTACTACAGTAACCCATATTACTTCTGCTGAAAGTCGGCAATGCTATTTGGCACTTTACCATTAGGAAGAAGGACTGGTTCAACTATAGCCTCACTGTGTAGTGCCCAGGGAAGAATAACGGATGAGTGTCCACCGCGACCACCAGCCACAACGATCTCCACGTCCTTTGGCGAACGGGTAACAGGAATAGGATGAAGCTCGTCGAAACCAGCGGGACGGACAGGTACTAATCCTCTGCCTCGGACCATTGGTGCTTCATGGTGGGCTCTGGCGTGAATATGCTCTCGAATCATATCTTTATCCCATCCTTCACGATTGAGAAGCCATGCATGGTCTTGAGTGATAACGACAACAAGAGGGCCGGGGATAAAGGAGTTGTTGCTGCCAAGGGTAGTGCAGCTACCAACCAGCGTATCCAGTAAGTCTCCGGCAGTGCGGCTCAAAAAGTCGATTATGTCATGAGGAGGCTCTGCCTTGAGTACGAATACGGTTGTCGTTTGGGAATTATAACGCTCGGCGTTAATAGTAGGCCAGGGGCTCAGCTCAGGGTCTTCCGAAAAACAATAACTTAGCTCCGCTGAGGAGGAGAGACATGCCAGGTCAGCATATCCGGGTACTGCACGGCAAACATTGATGATAGCCAGGTTGACTGCCCTACCAATGGTCATATTTGCAGCAAAACCGGGGCCAAGACAGCCCTGTCCGCCATGAATGCCTATCTCCTGTGCCAATGGACCACTGACCAGAACCAGGTTGCCTCCTGGATGAGAAGTGGTTACAGACTGCAGAAAGTTATACTTCGGATTGGCCAGGGCTTTAAAGGCAGTTATCAGGATTGGCATGTAATCTGGTTTACATCCTGCCATTACAGCCGCTATTGCTACGTCTCTGATGGTTATGTCTTTCCCTGTGGGGCCTATCTCGGTGGCGAGAATCTTTTCTGGGCTATAAAGGCAGAAGGAAAGCATCTGTTCATAGCGCCGTTGTGTTGGAGGGATAATAGGTAAACCATCTCCTATGTGGAGTGAATCGAAAAAGGTCATAATTTCTTCGATTCCTGCTGCAGGTTCAGAAATATCTCCTGAAATAGGTGTTAAGGGGCTTTTCATTTTTAGTAGTCCGTCTTCCGCCGGGGCTTCAGCGTCCAGTTGGAAATCGAGAGAAGCCCTTTCCCCTATTCTCTCTGAAGGCAAGGTGAGTGACTCTAAAATACAGGACATTTGTCCGTCTATCTCTTGGTGGATGTCCCCAATTGTACTGCCCTGGTAAATATCTATTGGGCAAAAGCAAAGCTGACCTGCTCGATAAAAGGCAACAGCCTTGGCTAAATCCGTTCCTGGGGGAGCGGTTATATACACGCTCGGGATACCCAGTTCTTCAAGTGCGATGGTCACTATGGTTGTAGCCGGGCTTACTCCAACATCTCCCAGTGCAAGTATTGCTGCTACCGGTTTTGCCTCTGCCAGCCTGGCAGCATAGTCTTTTAATTCCTGGTTGGTTTTCCCTCGAACCGTCTCACGGAAATCAATAAAATTGACGATTCCTTCTTTAACAAAGTTCTCTTTAATTCGTAGAAAAATCTCACCGCAGTTTCGGAATGATAACTTGGTGTTATCATAGAAGAGGACGGGCCCCTGGCGTAGCTGTTCCAGGGTTGGACGAGGGGCTAGCTTGACTTTATGCCTTTTCTGGATTCCTCTTGGGTCTAGAACTGGCTCTATCATTGTTCTGCCTCCGCTCTGATTATTATATAGCTATTTATAGTATTCGAGAATATTTAAAGGCTTCTTTCTGGAGAAAACAGGGGTATTGTACATGGAAATTGGGGGAGAATGAAATGCCTATGTACAATTGACAGTACTATGCCTCTGGAGTAAATTTCGCATATAACCTGTTGAGTAAGAGCAAGTTTTAATAATGTGTAAAAGGGAAAGCTATTGAAAACTGGTAAGCTGCCACCTGCATTACTGGAAAAACTGCTGGCTAAAATAGATATTAAAGATGAACGTATTCTACTGGGTCCTCGTATCGGCGAAGACGCGGCGGCGATTCAATTTGGCAATAAGGTACTCGTAGTAAAAACGGACCCGGTAACTTTCGCTACTGACCTGATTGGCTGGTATGTGGTGAATGTTAATGCCAATGATATAGCTACTATGGGGGCAATACCTCGCTGGTTTCTGTCTACTATCTTACTGCCTGAAAGCTCGAAACAGCAGGACGTCGAGGCTATTTTTAATCAGATTAATACAGCGTGTTCATCGCTGGGCATTACCCCTGTTGGAGGACATACGGAGACGGTTTTTGATTTGAGCAGGCCAATAGTTGTTGGCTGTATGCTGGGGGAAACTGAGCAGCGGTCGGTTATAACCACGGCAGGAGCTGTGGTTGGCGATGACATTGTACTTACCAGGGGGATTGCCATAGAAGGGACTGCTGTCCTTGCTCGGGAGGCAAAACAATCTCTTTTATCTGCCGGTATTAGTGATAAGCTTATCACCCGAGCGGCAGACTATCTTTTTTCTCCTGGAATCAGTGTTTTAAGAGAGGCACAGATTGCCTGTTCAACTGTCGAAGTACATGCAATGCATGACCCGACAGAGGGAGGGTTGGCTACAGGGCTTATGGAAATATCTGTTGCTGCCAGGGTTGGCATTTTAGTAGAGGAGGGGAAAATTCCTTTGTTTCCTGAGTGCAGGGTTATTTGTGAGGGACTTTCAATTGACCCTCTTGGATTATTGGCCTCCGGAGCTCTACTTATAGTGTTGCCTCATGTTGATTCTCCCCGGTTGATAAAGAGGTTGCTTGAGGCAGGAATTAAAGGAACTGTTATAGGTAAAGTTGTCGAAGCTAAGGAAGGGGTAAGGTTGCAAACTGCAACAGGCGCCAGGGATTTACCACAATTCGAGCGGGATGAACTGGCAAAATTTATGGATAGTTAAGCACCTGTTACCAGCTATTCCATATTCTATTAGTGTGTTAGACGTTTCTATCAGGACTAATGTATCCTGGCAAACTTTTGTATGGTCCTTGGCCCTTTATTGTTCTTGCTGTGTGTGAAGCTGACCTCGCCTACGTAGATATCACCGCGTGAGTCAATTGCTATGGTGTGTGGGGAATCGAACAATGCCTCGGTTAACGGTTCGCCTGGACTACCCCAGCGTGTCAATAATTTACCATCCATAGTAAAGATGCTCACTGTCTGCTCTAGTTCGGAGATATATATAATGTCATTACTGTCCATTACCAGATCGGTTGGACGACCGAGATTTGTCCACTGGGCAATAAAATTACCCTGTATATCAAAAATTTGGACTCGTCTGTTCTCACGGTCGACAACCCATACCCTGTCCTTTTTATCTACCCAGAGGTTATGGGGAAGTACAAATTGGCCGGGTGCAGTACCAGGCTCTCCCCATGAAAATAACAAATCTCCGTCAGGGCTGAATTTGTGTACACGGGCATTACCATAGCCATCCGATATTAAGATATCACCATTGGAAGAAAGGCTTACTCCGGTTGGACGGTTAAAGGGAGGAGCTCCACGTTGTATGGTGGCTAGGCTCTCGAAGAGGTCCTGTTTTTTCACGTAACCGGAGTTCGAAGATACCCCCTTTTCCCCCAACATCATCAGCAGTTTCCCTTCAGGGGTGAATTTGGAAACTGTGTGGTTTATGTCGTCCGTACAATAGATTGAGCCATCAGGCCCGGTACAACTGCCATGAGCTCTACCAAAGAAATCCTCTCCCCATGAGGTGACAAGCGTTCCATCACGATTGAAGACCATAATTGGATGAGTTCCCCTGTTTAACACGTATACCCTGTCTTGCCCGTCAACAGTTACTCCTGTCACATCTATATACTCCCAACCTTCGGGATACTTCCCCCAGCCCTCAACCAGTTCGTATCTATAGTTACCATCACCATAAATCATATTTCAGCTCCTCCTTTTCCCTGCCAGCAGGGCTTACCCCTTTGTTATTGGCAAATATAGCTATAATATACTTACCCCAAAATAGTGATAGCACATGATATAAGGAATAAGTGGGGTAATCAAGAGAGAATCTTAATATACTGAAAAGGTTGCCTTATTTTAGTGAAGAGGTTTATGATATAAAACAGTTTTGTTTGTCAGTAATTATTGACTACCTGACAGAATACTTTTGCCATGCTTGTTCAATAATAAGGAGCACTTAAAATAGAGGGAGGTTAATTATGGGGAATCGTGTTAAAGGGAAAGTTGCGATTGTGACTGGAGCAGGGTCGGCAGGCCCTGGTATGGGTAACGGGAAAGCTTCGGCAATCCTTTATGCTAGGGAAGGAGCTAAAGTGATGGTGGCTGATTATAGGCTTGATGCAGTAGAAGAAACTGAGAAAATAATCAAGCAGGAAGGCGGTGAATGTGTTACGTTTAAAGCCGATGTTAGTAAGTCCAGTGATTGTAAAAGTATGGTAGAAAAGTGTATTGAAATATATGGGAAAATTGATATATTGCATAATAATGTGGGCATTCTAATATTTGGAGGGCCAATTGAACTAAGTGAGGAAGATTGGGACAGGGTAGTGGATGTTAATTTAAAAAGCATGTTCTTAACATGCAAATATGCTCTTCCATATATGATAAAGCAGGGAAACGGTTCAATCATTAACATTAGTTCTGTTGCAGGGATAAGAGCTATGGCTGCTCCGACCATTTCGTATGAGGCAACAAAGGCCGGTATTATTGGGCTGACTCGGGATATAGCGATTCAATACGCAGCGAAAGGAATTCGAGCGAATACTATTTTACCGGGATACATGAGAACTCCGATGGTCGCCGCGTCGGTGAAACAAGCCTATGGTAAGGATATTGATGAAGTACATAGAAAACGTGATGCCATGTGTCCTACTGGACATCAGGGAGAGGCCTGGGATGTTGCGTACATGGCACTATACCTTGCCTCCGATGAATCTAAATATGTATCGGCTAGCTCCTTTGTTGTTGATGGCGGCATAACGCAGACCCATAGGCTTTGGCCGGTGGAAAGCAGCGGTTAATACGTGTTGTATTATCTGAAAACTCAGCCCCTTAAAATTGCCGGCTGATTTGTTGTTGACGCCATCGTGTATATAAATTAACATAACGACAATATGATAAATAAGTATGGTTTTCTAAAAAAGAGGAAAGATTAATATGAAACCTATGAGTTATCAGGAACCAATTGAACGCAATATTGCCATAGAGATGGTTCGTGTTACTGAAGCAGCAGCTATGGCCGCAGCCCGTTATTTTGGTAAAGGAGATAAAAATCTGATTGACGAGGCGGCAGTAGCTGCCATGCGTTATGTCCTGGGACATATTCAGATAGATGGAACCGTGGTCATTGGTGAAGGGGAAAAGGACCATGCCCCCATGTTATATATCGGGGAACATATTGGTGATGGCTCTGGTGTACCGGTGGATATTGCTGTTGACCCCATTGATGGAACGACATCAGTTTCAAGGGGGCTGCCCGGAGCCATTTCTGTATTAGCGCTTTCAAGCAAGGGGACGATAAACTGCCCAAGACAATTTTTTTATATGGATAAAATCGTAACTGGACCAGAGGCAAAAGATTATATAGATATAAATGCACCGGTGGTGGAAAATCTAAAGAATATAGCCAGAGCTATGAGAAGAAAAATTGAAGAGCTTACCGTGGTGGTTTTAGACAGGCCTCGCCATGAGCAGTTATTGTCGGATATTAGAAATGCCGGTGCCAGGGTTAAATTGATTTTTGATGGTGATGTTGTAGCCAGCATAGAGGCAGCACTTCCCGGAAGAGGAGTAGATGTGCTGATGGGTATTGGCGGCACGTCTGAAGGAGTCCTTTCCGCTGCGGCGATACACTGCATAGGGGGTGGTTACCAATGTAAGGCATGGCCTCGTGATAAAAACGAAAAAGAGAAGGCTGTGGCAGAGGGAATTGATGTGGAGAAGATCTATAGGACAGAGGATCTTATTGATTGTGAAGACGTGTATTTTACGGCTACCGGGGTTAGTAGTGGCGAATTATTGAGGGGAGTAAGTTATTTTAGTGGTGGTGCACGGACTCAGTCTATTGCAATGCGCTCCAGTTCTGGTACTGTACGCTGGATAGATACTTGGCATAACTTTAACAAGCTTGATAAGCTCAGCCCCTTTGAACTCCACTGAAGAAAGGAAAATAATTAGCCCTGCCCTATTTCTGTGGAGATGGTGGAATTACAAACTGGTTAACTAACTCTACTGTATCTACCATGTTCAACTTCTGAAACAGTAAAGTAAAACGTTCTTCCAGCTTAGCTATAATTCCATTAATATTCTCCTCCGGCAGATTCCACATTTCCCTCTTGAAGTCGCCGAAGGCCTTCTTCCTGGTTTTGTACAGGAACTGTTCTTTGGTATCTTTGGGATTTTTTTCGCCGGAGTACTTGTTTACCAGGTGTTCATTGATTTTAGCCAGAAGTTCTCTTGGGAAGTAGGAGCTATCATAGATAAGGTTTTGAAATCCTGTGGCTAGATGCACTTCTATAGCGTCAGATTTTGGGAACAAATCAAACGCTTCATCGGGTAGAGTAGAGGCACCATGCTGTACAGCGCCAGCTAATCCATATTCTTCACGTGCCGCTTTGGATATGTCCTGCAGGGTCTTGAAATCAACCTTTACGCTGGCTATTGACCCATTGGGTAATACTGTGCCGCCATGCCTTGTGCCGGTTTGTACACTAATTTTAGATATCCCTTTGGTTTTCGGGGTTAGCTGATGCAGATAGCCCCCTAAAAAGGCTCTGAGGTCAGCAACGGTGCTATTACTTTTACCAACTTCACCAATCTCGCCACCGATAGAAATGGTTATTCCTTTGGGCTCAATTTTTCGTATTAAGTTGGTCATCTCGGCAGTTATCAGGCAGTTTTCTTTCTGTTGGTCCTCAAGTGTTTCCTTCTCTATGTCCACCAGGGTCGATGCATCTATGTCTATGTTATAAAAACCAGCAGCTATTGCCTCCTTTGTCAGCTCCTTAAGGGCTTTCAGTTCCTTGTCAGGCTCTAAGCCATATCTTTTTAGGTTAACCTGAAAATGATCCCCTTGAAGGAAAACCGGGCCCTGAAATCCTTCTTTAATGGCAGCAGCTAACACGCAGGCGGTATATTCACTTGGCCTTTGTGCAGTATAGTCTATCTCGGAGCGCGCCAGCTCAAAGATAAAAGCACCAACCTTGTTTTTTTTGGCTGTCTTGAAGAGAGCCCTGGCAACCTGATAAGTGATGCCTCGGATATTTATAGCAGGTACTGTCTTGCCCCTATAAAGACCTTTACCTGCAGCGACATATAAGCCCTGGATGCTGGCAGGATAGATTCCTCTATCAAAAGCCAGTTTTTGAATCTCCTGCCGATATCCTTTTCTTGCGCTATCGTCGTCAGCAAAGACGGCATTTTCTACTAAGGCGTCAAATCCGTATTTCATGATGATAATTATTCTCCATTACAAATATTTATGCAATCATCAACTACCAGCTATGTCTTTGGGTTGTTCTTCTCCTCTCCTATTTTACTATAACAGGTTATAAGTGTCATTTGTGTATATCAGCTTCTGTATCTTTAGTCTATAATCTTGCTTGGCATTATAGCAGCTAAAGAAAAAGCTATCAGTAATGTAATATAGTAGAATTACGCTAATTAAGAGGGGTGGTTTAACATGAATAAACAGAGAATTGGCATT
>JAUUZT010000072.1 GCA_030589825.1 Dehalococcoidia bacterium | reverse complement strand
CCACATGCCATGCTTGGAGCCCTGACCTACAAGAATACGAAGGCCCTTAAGAGGGCAATATGGATGGGGGGCATATTTGTTATGCTATGGACACTCTGCCTATGTCTGTCAGGAACAATAGGCCGTGCAATAAACCCTGACCTCGCCGTACCCGATGAAGCCGCACCCTGGCTGGCAATGCATGTGCTGCCCGGCCCTTTAGGAGGAGTAGTTCTCGCCGGTATTGTGGCAGGAATTCAGACTACCGTTGCCGCAATGGCTATAATAATCACTTCAAGTATTGCCAAGAACCTGCTGAAGGAAATCAAACCGAATGTATCAGATAAAGGCCTCAAAATCGCATCAAGATGGACAATGGGAGGATGCATAGCGATAGCAATAGGCCTGGCAGCTCAACAGCCCGAACTGATACAGTGGATAATTATCTTCTCCATCGGAGGACTGGAAGCAGCTACCTTTGGCCCCATACTCCTGGGGTTCCTGTGGAAGCGGGGAAACAGATATGGAGCTATCGCTTCAATATGCTGGGGAATGGTAGTATACGCCCTCGGGAGCACAGTGCTTCCGCAACTGCAAATATTGGGTATGCACCAATCCTTTGCGGCAATAGTCAGCTCTGTTATTGTTTACATTATAGTCAGCCTGGCTACAGCCAAGCCTTCAGACGAGATAGTTCAGACGTTCTGGGGTGCAAAAGCCAAATAATAGCGCCGCCTGTATTTCAGGATACTAAGTTACGGGTCTGCCTTGATTAGTAGTCGAGGCAGACCCGTCTTTTTAGTTGAAGCTGTTCTCAGTAGTTGTATCAGTCAGCAAGCTGATGCTATAACAGGGTTGGGATAGCCTCAGCCAGGCATTACCAATGGACTGTTTATTCAGTAATAAAGTACTAATGGAAGGTCTTCTAACTTAATTATGTTAAGTGTACAATAGTGGCATAATAGAAATGGTCATTTAATATGAAAAAAGCAATCATAGGAATAATAACTTGTTTAACAGGTATCATTATAGTGCTGGCTATAGTATTCCTGGGCCCCGAAAATCATGAGCCGTATTTACCGTCCCCAGACACCACGCCTATACCTGTACCTGCTCCTGTTCCTACTCCTGCCATAACACTTCCCCCTGAAACGGCACCGGCAGAAGAAAAAGGGCCAGTATTCACCCCTGCTTTTAAAATTCATGAAAATGGTGTTGTATGCGTTGGGGGAGATACGGAGCCAATCAAACTAATAAACAACACTAATTCTACTAATCCCTCTTACGCGGAGTTAGTGGAATTTATTCTTAGCGATACCACGAATCTTAACCCCTATATACTGGAAGGACCTGATGCTTATGTTTGCGCTGATTATGCTGAGGACGTACACAACACTGCTGAAGCAAACGGCATAAAAACAGCCTGGGTTGGAATAAATTTCGCAGGGGAAGAGATAGGACACGCTCTAAATGCTTTTGTCACTACCGACAAGGGATTAGTATATATTGATTGTACAAGCGGGGACACTGTTGCCTATATTAGGGAAGGAAAAGAATATGGGTCTATATACATAGAAAATGCTGAATCACTGGCATATAGTTACTATGAAGAATATATGCAAAAATGGCTGGAATTTGATACCAGGTTAGAAGCATACAACAACGATGTTGACGCATATAACCTGGAGATTGAAGGAAAGACCTATATAACAGGTACTCCTGAAGAGATAAGGATTAGTGCCTGGGCGGCCAGACTGGATAAAGAAATGCAAGAATTGGCTGAATTAAGTGAAGAACTGGGAGATATTTCATACGAGACTTTAGGAGTTGTTGAAAAGATATTTATACACTGGTGACAATTTTAGGGATCAAATCACCATCACCCCTCGCTAGCATCATCCTCTGGGGAGTAAACCCAGCTTAAGTGCTTCTTGTAGCGTTCCAGTATGGCGATGGTTTTCATGCCAAAGAAGCCAAGCAAAAGGGCGTTGCTGATTGCGTGCAGGGTATCGAACCACACACTATTGAGCTGCACAATAACCCAGGTTCTAAAGGTAAGTGGATAGATTAACGATGCCCAGAACCATGTATTGGTTATCCAGCCAAAAAGGTATCCCCAGATTATCCCAAAGGCTATAAGCCATTTTCTGTTTATATCGAAGTGCCGTAGTCCTGCGGCGGTTATCCCAACCAGCCCCCAGGCAAACATCTGATACGGGGTCCACGGACCCTGTCCCAGGAAGAAGTTAGAGACAAGCGCCGTTATCGCCCCCACCATAAAACCGGCAATCGGCCCGAAAACGTAGCCCGAACAGGCAATCAAAAAGGTGCACGGCTGTACGCTGGGTATTGCCGCAAAAGGGATGCGTGATACCACGGATACCGCACTCAGCATGGCGATTACCGCAATCTCCCTTGAGCTTACCTTTGCCGTATCGAACTCAAACAGCAGCGCCAGTATAGTCAGGGTAACCAGTATCGTTGCTATCATGCCCCAGTTAAGAAAGCTGTTCAGTGGACATGAGGGAAACAGGGGAATAATCAAACATGCCGCACAGATTCCAGATATCAGCCCCAGGAAAATAATCCTTCTCCTCATCTCAATATCTCTAATGCCTCATCGGCGGTTAATATATCTCCGGGAACGTCATATTTCTCAAAAGCCTGCACCAGCCGATTTATCTGCGGTGAAAACAGCAGCGCCTTCGATAACACCTGCCGCCTGTCTCCATCCACCACGATACGCCCTTCACTCAACAAGACTACCCTGTCAGCATGCTCGGCAACCGTCTCCACATCGTGAGTTACCAGGATAATAGTATTGCCCCTGTCCCTGTATTCTTTCAGGAAACACATCAGCACAGTTTTCAAACTGTATTCCATCCCACGAGTAGGCTCGTCGAGTATGAGCACCCTGGGACCAGCGGCAACAACCGATGCCAATGCAACTCTCTGTCGCTCGCCACCGCTCAGGGAACGGGGATAGCTATGCCTGTATCGTGTAAGATTGAACTGCTCCAGCACTTCATCGGTGCGCCGTATCACCTCCTCATCAGGAAAACCCAGGCTTTTCAGGGTAAAAGCAACCTCTTCCTCAACGGTATCGGCAAAGAGATGGTCGTTAGGATTCTGGAAAACAAAGCCGACGATTCGCGCCAGCGCCGCAATGGTTGATTTCCCTGCATCAACTCCGTTCACGCTTACAGTTCCTCTTGTTGGCTTCAGCAGCCCGTTGATATGCTTGACCAGCGTCGTCTTGCCCGAGGCGTTTCTGCCCATAATGGCAATAAACTCCCCCTCATGGAACTCCAGGCTCACCTCCCTGAGGGCGACAATCCGGTTAGAATAGGTATGGCAAAGTTTACTGAGGGAAACAATCGGCTTCCCAACGGTTCGCTTTTTCGCCGGGAGCGTATGTCTTTTCGCATTCTGAAATGCTTCAGCCATCATCGCCCTGCCCTCTTTCACGGTTAGTGGCAGTTCGCCGACTTTTTCGCCGTCAGACTGTATCCCACGAAACAGCTTCACGATGGGTGGCAAGCCTATGCCAAGGGCAGCGGCCTGCCTGCCACCCATGACCTTCCTCGGCGTATCATCCGCCACAATCTCACCACCATTAAGAACCACCATCCTGTCCACAAGATGGACCACCCTGTCCAGCCGGTGTTCAACAAGTATTACCGTAATGCCAAGCTCCTCGTTCAGCCTTGCTACCGTGGCGAGAACATCCTCAGCCCCCTTTGGGTCAAGCTCGGAAGTTGGTTCGTCCAGTACCAGTATCTTCGGATGAAGTGCCAGCACAGAGGCGATAGCCACTTTCTGTTTCTCGCCGCCTGAAAGCTCGTTAAGCGCCCGGCGACGTATCGCCGAAAGGCCAAGAGTATCTATCGACTCTTCCATCCTCTTGATAATAAGCATCCTTGGAAAAGCCAGGTTCTCCAGCCCGAAAGCTATCTCCCTCTCCGTATCGAGGGTCACCAGCTGGTTCTCTGGGTCCTGAAAAACCATGCCTACCCTGGTAGCCATCTCCCTGGTAGAACTCTCCAGGGTATTAACCCCCTGCACCATAATCTCTCCGCCTATCTTTCCCCCATAAAAATGCGGTATCAATCCATTGAGACAACGACACAGGCTCGATTTGCCTCCGCCTGATGGCCCGGTTAAAAGAATAAACTCCCCGTCATGAACTGAAATGCTCACCTTCTGCAGGGCTGGCTTCGCCGTATCTGTGTAGCTGAAGCTAAGGTTTCTTATGCTAATCAAAATCAACCCGCCTTTTTATAAACGCCAGGGGCACAACCGATAATAAGAGAATCATCAAGCCCGCCAATCGAGTCCATCCGGCAGCCTCAAGGCCTATGGCTGAAAGCTGTGGATAGTAGCTATAATCGCCGTATCCGGAGAAAAACAGCAGCAGCCCGAAAACCAGGGTGATAAATCCCAGCGCCAGCATGGCGGCATCTATCCTGCTCAGAGTCAACTCTTTATAGAATGTTCTGCCCTGTCCTGTCCCGAAAGCCCTCGACTCCATTGCCTCTGAAACCTGGACAGCCTTATCAAGTGAGTTGGAGAGCAGCGGTATCATAATCGAGAATCGGCGCTTGATTTTTAACAGCAACCGTCCTTTATCCATCTCCAGTCCCCTGGATCTCTGGACGTCCATGATGCA
Source organism: Dehalococcoidia bacterium (assembly GCA_030589825.1). Lineage (GTDB taxonomy): Bacteria > Chloroflexota > Dehalococcoidia > GIF9 > AB-539-J10 > JAUUZT01. Next base: position 539 of record JAUUZT010000072.1, on the reverse strand, counting down.
GTCAACATCATCAAGCAGGGAAGGAATAAACCTGCTGCAGAGAGATATTACCAGTACCGATTTATAAGGCAGCTTCAATTTGGTCATCGTCTGCATCAGGTCATCAGGATGAATAACAAGAGTGAGAATGGCAAAAGCGGATATTATTGTTATCAGCCGCAAAGACATAGCCACGCCGAAGAATATCGCCTCCAAAGTGACTACCGGCCTGCCAAGCACCGGAAATCTCAGTGGTATTTCGAGCAATACGTGGGCTCCCTGGTTGCTTACCAGCGCATTAATAAAGACAATCGCCAGGCAAAGATAGATGGTGAATTTCATGAAGGAAAGCCATTCTCTCTGTACCTTAGCCACCAGCACTACCGGTAAAGTACACAGGAAAAGACAGATGAGATACAGGGGGTGGTTTACAATCATGGCAAATATGACAATACTCAATACCCATAACAGTTTACATAGAGCGTTTAGCTTATGAATAGCAGTATCGTTGTCCTGATATTTCAGATTCAGCATCCGGATTTGCCTGCTATGTTTCTCTT
>JAUUZT010000074.1 GCA_030589825.1 Dehalococcoidia bacterium | reverse complement strand
TGTGCGGGCATTTCCCATTATCCATATGCATGGAACTTTGGATAACTATGAGACCTGGTCCGGAGATAACTCAAATTCATGGACTGTCCCGGAAACATTAAATTTCTGGCTTGAGAACAATGGTTGTTCAATACCCGGGGATACTGTTTCATTAGCAGACATAGATCCAGGTGATGGATGTACTGTCGAAAAAATTTCTTATACGAACTGTTCAGGTGAGGGCAGACTAATTTTTTATAAAATTCTTAACGGAGGACATTCCTGGCCAGGTTCTGCATTCGCCTGGAACGGTGAGGGAAACAAAAACATGGATATTAATGCCAATGTTGAAATCCTGAATTTCTTCAAGCAGTTTGAGAATCCTTTGGTTGATATTGCATATGCAAAATCTTTGGAAGTTGACCCTTTTTCGATCCAGCACCAAGCCGACAGCCTAAAAGTTATGGCAGGGTTAAGCAATCCTGAAAACCACACGGTAAATGTATTTGCTTTTTTTCAAGGGGAACAATCCAATTTTTTAGATAGCATTCAATTGTTTGATGATGGTTTGCATGGTGATGGAGATGCCTCTGATAACTTGTGGGGTGCCAAAATAATAAGTGCAGAATTTCCAGAAGATGTTTATGCAGTGGGCCTTACAACACATGATCTACCTTTTAATATTGCAATAGATTACCATTGGCCGTCTCGTTTTATCACATTTGGACCTGTAGCTTTTGAAGATTATTCTTTCACTTCAAGTGACACAGTACCCAATCCAGGTAATGTCTTAAGAATAGCAATAGCTCTGAAGAACAATGGTTCGCTTGCTACAGCCAGCAACATCAAAGTGAATTTAATTAGCCTTGATACATTAGTTACTATTCGTGATAACAGCATTAGCTTTAGCGATATACCCGCTGGAGAAAGTTCGCCACTAAGGAATATTGGTCCAATAACAATTTCTAAAGACTGTCTATGGAATACAGAAGTCACCTTTGAAGTAAACATTTCCAGTTATGGCAATGTATGCTGGCGTGACACCTTTTCAATTCTTGTTAAGGAGCCTGATATTACAAATATAGAAGACACCAGAGAATTTAAAACCAGGATATATCCAAATCCCACGAATGATCTACTCACTATCGAAACAGATAAACCCGGATACTATTCCATCGAAATCACCTCCCTGAATGGTCAACAGTTACTTATTGGAGAGATGGAAGGAACCTCTCACCAATTAGACCCCTCATCCTTCCAGAAAGGAGTCTATCTCATCACCATCAGGTCAAAAGACTTTATAACCACACGCAAGATTATTAAGCTGTGATTAGGTAATATGACCATTGGAAGCCCCCGGTTAAAGCTGGGAGCTTCTTATGCGCTGGCATCCTCCACATTCACCAAATTAGCCCCCAAACAGCCCCATTTCTGGCATTTCTCCGCCTGGGAGAGGTAAGTACCAAGTATATAAGCCCTATTTTCGGAATCCATGTTTTAAAGCATATCCTTGAAAATAAGGATCATAGTACTGTCATATAATCGGGCAAATATAAATGAAAAATCCCTTGTAAGTAGCAGTTTATCAACTCCTTACAAGGGATACATAGTGATTCCGGCGCTATCACCAAGAATCCTCCGCAAGCAAGTGGCAGTGGGCTATGTAGAATTTGTATAAATTATTAGGCAGTCAATTTGTCAGGCAAAGGTTTGGGATTTACAATTCGTGTGAAGAAGGGGGGACGTGTGGTTTGTAGCTGTAAATCAGTATTTTATCAGCCCCCATCCCCAAAGAGATAAGTGGTATGCTAATCTCCGACAGTCAAGGGAGTCATTAGCCTGGCGTTCTACCGATTTCTAGCCTCTGATATGAGTGCCCCTGGAAGGTATGAGTCCTTTTAGATTTTTTTTTTAGGTGCTGAAATCAGAGCCGAAATGAGGACATTCATCTTTCTTCACCTTATATCTTCTAATATCACTATATATTCTTCTGTATTCTATTAGTAACCTACCATCTCTGTAGTCTACGTGTACTATAGGTGTGCGGAATATACTCAATACCCTATGAACACTGGGATAGATGCACATTAAAAGTTGTAAATAAGCTCTGTATCCAAATGGAATGGTTTCAACGCTATCTAATCCTTATGTGAATGTAGAAATATGTACATTTAATCCTCAAAACACTGATATGATGCTACCCAATAATGAAATGACCAGAGCTGAGCTTGAAATGGTTCACAATTTCAATGAGATGTTTGACCTAATCCCACCCATTGACCTCAGCCTTCCCGATGAAGCATTATCTGAAGCAATTAGTAATGAAATTCTAAAGAACATTCCCCCCGAAGCATTTAAGTCAAAGAAAGGTGAGCCGCTTTCTTCTACTGAAATCGCCCTTGAGAACAGATTGCAGCAAGCCGATGGAGTCGGGCCTGATGTATTCCCCGATGACCTTGGGAACATCGACCTCGATTTGAATTAATTTGCACTATCGGCAATATGCTGGTCTAGCTTGGATTAAAAAGAAAAACCAACTCCAAGGGTTACACTTGGCTCAATCAAATGACAATAACCCACATCAAACACTAATCCATCCAATAACATAAATAATAAGCCTATTTCTCCCCCGAAAGAATTACCTGATTTTCCACCATCATCAGATACAAATGAGGGTGTGGTTGTTAAAATGCGGATAGATTGATAAGATGCACCTATGCCAATATATGGCTTTAAAAAGTGCATTACCTTAAAGCTTACTCCAACTGAACCCAGATAGGCAGTAGAATAATTATTGAAATTTTTTAAATTGATTCGACCATGGGCATAGGCTCCCCACTTTTTGCCATGATGACATTTGATACCGAAATTTGTATTAGGGAGTGTGACCGAATAGAACAATTCAGTTGTGGCCTCTTCTTTATAGGTAGTTTCTATATAATCTTGGGCCTTTACTGTGATAAAGCTTGCAGCAATAAGAAGGAGTATTATGTTTATTCTCATTGTGTTGGAGTTTAGGATACACTAAATATAGTGATATTCTATAAAAGCGGGAGCAGAGGTATCATCCTCCACTCTCCTCTTCCTTTTCCTTATATACCTCAATATACTTTACTAATGATTCATCTTTAATCATTGATAGTAAGATGTCATTAATTATTATCACTAAACTTCCTGAACTAAGACCCGGGAAACCTATTCTGAAGTATGAATATACATCATGTCGTAATGAGATATTTGTCATAACGTTATAACTTTTACTGAAGATTTCCAGGGAATCATCATCAAAATTCTTGGTGAAATAGTTCATAAGTCATATTTTATTTTGCTATTAAAAATAGAAAATAACACAATCAAAAACAAGTATCCGTACAGCTATATTATGCTGTATATAAAGTACTTAGAAATTCTATTTTTACATACTAATGATAACCTATTGATGATATGACTTTCTACTTCGTGCTATCAGATATATGCTGGTCGAGCTTGGACTCAATCCTAATCACCGTACCCTGTACAGCATCAAGGGTATTAATAACTCCGTTCACCTTCTCGTCACTCGCCTTCTCAGCACCCAGCTTCAGCACCTCTTCGTGTAGGTGTTCTATCTTCACTTCACCTCAGTCTTAGCGTTAATCGTGCCTATACCTATCACGTATGTTAACGCTCCTATTACCAACGGTAGCACCACGCTGAATACCCAAGAGGGTACTCGTATGTCTCTTGTATCTACAGTCATAGCGTTAATATTTAACCGATTCAATAACCTCATATACATCTTGAACTACAGTGTAAACATTAGTACCATCGGTAACAACTACTTCATATACATACTCACCAGCAGCCAGGGTATTCTCTGTTGCTGAGGTTGTGAATGTAATTCCCAAACCAGCTATAGTGCCTTGAGGGAGTGGCTTAGTTTGAAACAGTAGTAAGGAGATTATGCAAACTACCTCTGATAGTATATGACTCTTCATCAGATGAATTCAACCGAATTGCAGTATTTATATCTTTTATTGCAGCTTCAACATCTTGTTTAGAGATACGAATACCAGCTCGATAGAAATTTAATATCAGCTCTGCTCTATTCTTATAACCACAACCATTATTTGGCGAAAATTGAATAGCCCTATTGTAATCAAGGATTCCTAATCCCATTTTACTCCTCGAAATATATAGTCTGCCTCTCCGACAATACGCCAATGCAATTGTAGAATCCAATTCTATTGCTTTCCCAAAATCAATTATCGCACTGTCAACTAATTCCCCATGAACATCCCATGTCCTTTTTGCAATATCATGACAAACGATACCCCTAAATAAATGAGGCAGGGCCTTTTGAGTGTTAATATCCTTAGAACTACCATACGAGTATATATTCACATCGTCAGTCCAGAAATATCGATCGTGGGTGTAATACTTAATACATAAATCAAATTGAACTTTTGCTTCATGCAGTTTATTCTGGTCCATATACAATCGTCCTAAATTGTAATAAGAATATTTCAAATTTGGACTTAATTCAATACATTTTAAAAAATCCTTTTTAGCTTTCATTAGGCTATCTAGTTCGGCATAGATTGTCCCTCTGGTATTATATGCAACTGAGAAGGTGGGATTTAATTTTATAACTAAATTAAGGTCCGCTAATGCTTCTTCATATCTATTTAATTCTCGCTTTACAATAGCTCTTAACAATAGCCCATTGTATAGGTCTGGATGTAACTCAATGATGAAGTCTAGATCCTTTAGTGCTTCTGTATTCATCTCCATATCAAAATATGCACTAGCTCTATTAAAAAAGGACTCATATGATTTCGGTTCCCTTTCAATCACATAATTATAGGTTTCGATGGCTTCTTCATTCAATCCAAGGGAATGATAGGCACCGCCCAAATTGTTATATGCTCCCAATCTTTGATTCTCCATTGAAATTGCCGCCTCGTAGTAATTTACAGCAGTATCGAAATCGCTCTTAAATGAGTATATATTGGCTATGAGAAAATAAGAATCATATGAATGGGTGTTTATTTTCTCCAACAAACTTAAGCTTCGTTGAAAATCATACGAATGAAATTCGGAGAGGCCACAAAAATAGTAGACTATATCATCAATATCTCCTTGTAGTGCGCCCCTTGTGATGTCCATAGGCGTTACAGCT
>JAUUZT010000197.1 GCA_030589825.1 Dehalococcoidia bacterium | reverse complement strand
TGGCTAGTTTTTTTCTGTTGTTAGCGACTTATATTGCTCACTATACATATAGGTTTAAGCCTTCCGTCAATTTGATAGTCATGAATACTAGAAAATTTGTAGAAATATAGAGGCAACACAATAAGGAGAGGGAGTAATACATACTCCCTCTCCTTCGTAGGACTTCTTTATATCCTATGTTAATTCAGGTTATTTGAGGGGTTAGCCAGCATTAATCAATGCGGACTCGAACAGGTATTCGCCAGGAGTCCAACCAGTCATAACAGATCCAGTAAGATCACTTGATAACACCAGCCAAATCTTGTCCCCGGTTAACCCTATATAGTCTCCAGTTTCAGGTTGAGTGTCGGCGACTCCAATGACTGCTGTGCCAGTTATATGGACATCACCCTCTTCATTTGCTATGCCATTGCCAATTACCGTTATTGGTAATCCTTCTGCTGGCCATGGATTAGGAGCTATCTCAGGATAGTAAATCAGGCTATAATCTACATCTGCGTCAAGACCATGCCCATTAAAGACACCTGATACCTCGGTTAGTTCGCCTTCGCCAGAGAGCTTGTAGTTATATTTTCCCCAGGCTCCATCCTCTACTATTGTCCAGTCGGTAGGGTTCTTCTCATACAGATATACATGCCCAACATTGGATTTCCCTGATGGACCATTCTTCCCTGCAGCCATTACTGGCGCTGCTATCAGGGCAGTCAACATTGCGACTACGACCACTATCATAAGAAATTTTTTCAATCTATGTCACCTCCATTATTTATTATTTATAACTTTCTTTCGTATATCGACCTAATATTCTTATATGCGTCTAATGCTATCCTGATAGCATTACTCTGTCTATCCCCAAATGGTAACGGTACTATTGGTAGATTTACATCTTGATTCTGTTGTGGTTACTGGAGAATTTGAGTGGGGGCTCTCTGTATTGATATATGCTCTTCTCTGTCGCAACCTTCTGAGGAACTAGGTTATAAGCAAACTCCAATTAAGACAACCATGGAGAAAGCGGTACAGTGGTTCAAGGATAATGGTTACGTGAAATCAAGCTGATTAAGCCATACCTGGCTCCATGAACTAGCCAGCCCCCGTCGTTGACATACCAAGTATATCAATAAGTAGAGCCGTTGTTTGCTCCTTAGATTTTCCGTATTGTGGTCATTTCTGCTACTATAAAGTAGCTATAGAGTTAGTCTTCTGAAAGCAGTATCCACGTTGACAATGCGCTACATGAGATAGTCTATTACTCATAAATAGGAGTAAAAATGAATTCAAATACGCCTTATAAAGTAAATAAAGCTGATGTTGTCTTTGAGAAATTCGACGATGAAGTAGTTATAATAAACTTGGATAGTGGAAATTACTATAGCCTTGAAGAAATTGGTTTTGATATCTGGAGCCTTATTGAAAATGGGGCTTCACTAGATACAATCGTTGAAGGGGTTATGAGTCAATATGATTCCGGCAATGCTGAGGAAATTAATAGGCTCGTAAGTCAATTTGTAGCTGAATTACGCGAGGAAGGTCTTATTATTTCTGATGAAACCTTAAAGAACAAAGGGGTGAAAATTCCTGACAACCAAACTGAAAGAAAAGCCACTCTAAAAAAGCCTCTTTCTAATTTAAACAAAATGGTCCTGCAAAAATATACTGATATGCAGGATTTCCTCCTGGTAGACCCAATTCATGAGGTTGAGTATACAGATTGGCCTAAATCATAATATAAATAATATTCATAAACATGGCTACTATTAAAATTGTTTTTTTCAACGAGTCATTACTGAATATTCACTGGCCCTTATTAATACCTCTTCTGTATCATCAGATAACTATTCCTAAACACTTACTTGCAAATATTAAATATTTCCAGCACTAAGGGAGCACTAATGTCACGCAGTTACTTTGAGTTAGCTTATAATAATTTCCAGGAAGCAACACAAAATACAGCTATAATTGACAGATTTTATAGTGTAGCTGGCTATACCATCCGCTTACGTTTTGCAGGGAAGGCACTTCTACCACATATCTCTCCAGCCCTGGAGCACCTGGCAATTGAACATGTATCAATCCCATCTTTTACTATCTGTTTATGGGATAGTGCTACTACAAATACACAGATACCTCCATTTCCATGGGATAAACATCCTGCTATTATCAGCAACAGAAATCAAGATAAAGAGGAAAATATTAACCCTGTTATTTATTTTAATAGTAAAAATATACTGGGGACTTACCGAATAGGGACTAATACTCTGAGCATGTTCGACACTGAACAGAATCTGGCTCTTTTTTGGGTTCCCGATGCCAGCCAAATTCGCTACTATGAGAATAGTTCTCCAATGCGGTCTATTTTCCAGTGGTGGGCAACTGGAAAGGGGCTTCAATTGGTTCATGGTGGAGCAGTTGGGAAGTTAAACGAAGGAGTACTTCTGGTAGGAACGAGTGGTTCCGGCAAGTCTTGTACAGCTCTTTCCTGTCTTTCTTCAGAGCTTACCTGTGCTGGTGATGATTATGTTCTCCTCAGTGCAGACCCGGTCCCTTATGTATATAGCCTGTACAATGTGTGTAAATTAAAGGTTAATGATATTAAGCGGTTTCCAGGTCTAACTTCAGCAATTATTGATCCTGCACGTATCGATACAGATAAAGCCCTTGTATTTTTAAACAATTGTTATCCTGGGAAGGTTTCAAAGGGATTTCGAGTACGGGCAGTCGTATTGCCTCAAGTTACTGATATTACTAAAACAAGATTAATAAAAGTGTCTTCAGCTATTGGTCTCAAGGCATTAGCGCCCAGTACGATTATTCAGTTGCCAGGAGCAGGCGAACAAGATTTGCGATGGATGGCAAAATTCGTGAGACAAGTACCAAGCTATATATTAGAACTTGGGAAAGATACTGATAAGATACCAGGTGTAATTCTGAGCTTAATATCATGAAGATAGATGCCTTTGACGATGGACCGTCTTTTTAAAATGACAGATAATATTTGGTTCATGATAGGAGTGATAAATTGAAGCAACAGTTAGTAACTGTTATTGTGCCTGTTTATAATAGCGAACGTTATTT
>JAUUZT010000100.1 GCA_030589825.1 Dehalococcoidia bacterium | reverse complement strand
GCTAAATTTATACTCGATTCAGTTGGGAAGCGGTTGTTTTCAGCCGTATACTTTCAGTATAGCCTTGGCTGTGCTTTTTATCTGCTTGCGTAGTTCCTCTGGCTCCAGCACCTCCACTTTTTCCGCCCAGCCGAGTATGAAGGTGACGAACTCCGTTGTCACGGCAAGATTAAGGGTTACTATCGCTGAGCCATCTTCATGTAACTCGGTGACCTGCGAGGGATGCCACATCGTTTCCACGGCTATCCTGGCTATATCCGGGCTGAACTTGAGCCTGACTGTTTTGGCTGCCCCATATATGCTAATACCCCAGTAAGAGGCAAGGTATTCATTGGCATCGAAGTCCGCCGGTACTGTATATGTTTCTTCCAGCAGTTGTATCCTTTCGATGCGCTCAATTTTAAATATACGTAAATCTTCTACCTTGTGGCAGTATGCAATTACATAGTTACCATGCTCCAGTGCTGCCGGTTGGATGAAGTATGGCTCGATTATTCGCTCCTTTGCTTTATCATCTCCCAGTGTCCAGTACCATATCCTGGCCTTTAGTCCCTGAGTCCATGCCCTGGCAAGGAGTTCTAGAGTCTGCACAAAATGCTTGTTCTGTTTACGCGTGTACATCCAGTCTATGGTTTTATGTATCTGCTCCCTCAGTGGGCCGGGAACTACGGAACTCAGCTTGGTGAAGGTGCTTTCAATACTTGGATTATAGGCATTGCTGTATTCCAGCAGTAGCCTGGAGGCCAGGAAAATGGTAACAGCCTCCGGTAGGTTGAAGATGATTGGAGGTAGAACCCGTCCCGGTTCCAGGCTGCACTTACCGCTTTCCCTCACGATCGGGACATTAAGTTGCTCCCAGTCTTCAAGGGCCAGCAGATCACGGTATGTAGTCCGTACGCTCACCTTGCACTGGTCAGCTATTTTCTCCGGCCTGATGCCGTTGGGATTGTAATTGAGGATATGGAGCACGTGCAGCAGACGGATTGTCCTGTCTTTTTTGCCGCCTTTCAATACTCTCTATATCTCCTGCCGTAGTATCCTCTATTTATATTTTACCACTGATGTCAATATGTTTGTTTAATTGCATTATCCGGGTATAACATGCAAGAATGATGGCGGTAAGATTTTATTATTGGTTATACATAGATAAATAGACTAGTGTATGGGGTAGGCAACCGGGAAGGGATCAATAGGGAGAAGGAGGAAAAGGTAAACATGAATTTGTCTCTGGAAGCAGTTGAGAAAAATACGAACAAACTTGCAGTTAACAATCCAGGTATAGTGGAGCTTCATTCTCTTGGCATCTCCGCTGAAGGTCGGGATATCAACGCCGTGTATATAACCGATAAAAGAGTTTCCCTGGCCGAAAAAGAGGTTGCTGTTGTTATGGGCCTTAGACATGGGGATGAAGTGGGAGTGGTTCCTGCAGTCTCCAGCCTGTTGGATTGGCTGGTCTCAGAGGATGGAGCAGAGATAAGACGCAGGCAACTGGTGATAGTTATTCCCGTTGTTAATCCTGATGGCTTTATTAAGCAGGAGTTTGGAGCACCACGGGACATGATATCCGATACCGAAAATAAATATATTTTACCGTTGATACTGGAATGCCAGGCAGATATGTTACTGGATATCCATAGCCTGGACAGAGGGGACCTTGAAGCAGTTATTACAGGGCATACCACGCATCTTGGAGAGGATGACCTGATTCATGGAATAGCAACTGGCAAGATGGCGGAAGGTGCAGCAGCAGCAGGATATCCTTATGTGATACATACTCTTGGTGTACAATCACGGGCACCGTGGCTCAGCACCCCTCGACCTCCTCGTAACCCTTCATCATCCTATAATAACTGGGTTTGTGCGCCTGCCTATGAGCAATTACACTCACTGGTAATAGGGATGGAAGTAAATAGCTTTAGCTTGAATGATGAGGAATGTGGTAATAGTGGACTTGCTGCTATCGTTCCCTTGCTGCAATTAGGGAACACCCGCTCCTTCTGGGAGTATGCTCCTGGCTATCCTAACCGGATTTTAAGAGGCAATATACATATTTCTTTGAGAGCATCAGGGCAAAATGCTGCAGAGCGTCGCAAATCGCGAGCAGAACTGTGGCAGAAGAGGGAATTTTTCAGTGACCCAATAAAGATAATGCCCACCACGCATAATATAAAGGCCAGTATAGAGTATTCGGGAGAACCTCTTTCGAATGCTTTTTCTATCTGTTGCCGGATACGTGGTAACCCTGGTATCAAGGATATTAGGCTGAATGGAACTAAAACAGACTATTACATGGTGGCTGACAATTGTTCAAGCTTTGTGTTTGTCGATGTTCCTCCTGCCGTCGCGGGTGCGTACGAAGTTTCTATTGATTTGTAAATCTCTCTCAATATTAGATGCCATTAGATATTGAGTAATGCCTTTCTGTTAAATCACAGGAAACAGGGTGGTCCTGTTAAACAAATACTATTGACGACCAGGCAACATGGGGATAATATAAATTTTTTGGTAGAGATGATTGTATCTATAGAGAGAACCATGACTATCGGATTAGAAAAGGAGAATAATATAGATGAAACAATATGATGTAATAGTATGCGGTGGTGGTACTGCTGGAATGATGGCGGCCATTGCCTCCGCCCGCTCCGGAGCTAATACTCTACTTATAGAGCGTGATGGCTATCTTGGCGGTACGGCTACTTACGGTCTCCCCATGCTGGGTTTCTTTTCCGGAGATGGGTGTAAGGTTGTAGGAGGCTTGCCTCAGGAGATCGTGGATAGAATGGTCTCCCTGGGAGGATGTATGGGGCATTCCAGGGGAGGCACGTGGAATACTTCGAGTGGCGAATATAACTATGACTTCTCTTTAACTTCGTATGACCCGGAAATCTTAAAGATTGCCGCTCAAGAAATGGCACTGGAGTCAGGGGTTAGTATCCTGTTTCAGACAGTAGTTATTGGCGCACAGAGAAAAGACGGGTATATAAGCTCAGTAGAGTTGATGACAGTCGAAGGCCGACAAAGTTTAATGGCCAGGGTATTTATAGACGCCACCGGCGATGCGGGACTTGCCTGGACAGCAGGGTTCCCGACAGAACGGCGAGGCGAGGGGAAAATGCAAAATGTAACCAATATCATCCGGGTGGGCAATGTAGATGCTGAACGGATGGTTAACAGCCTCATGGAAGAAGGAGTTATTAAAGGACTTCGCGATTGGCATATCAGGCTTCTTCGCGGGAAGCTTCTGGATGGAGGAGAAGGATACCTCTTTCTGGCTGGCCATGCTGAAATCTGGGAAGATGAAGAACCTGTTACCTTTACCGGTACATGCTGGAGAAAAGAGGAAATGGCCTTCAATATTACTCGTACGGTCGGGGTTGACCCTACCCTCGCTGAAGATATTAACCATGCGGAAATTAATGAAAGAAATAATATTAACGCCGTGATGAAAGGACTGAGAGAACGAGTTCCTGGCTGTGAAAAGGCATATCTGATAAGCAGTAGTCCTCGCGTTGGTATTAGAGAAGGACGAAGGATTCGCGGTATATATACGCTCACAGAGCAAGAGGTACTTGGCAGTAGTGAGTTTCCAGATGGAGTTGCCAGAGGGGCATATCCTATCGATATACATGATCCCAAAGGAGGAAAAACACAATTCAGTTTTATTAAAGAGGGAGGTTCTTACGCTGTCCCCTATCGATGTCTCATTCCTGAAGGGTCAAGGAATCTGCTTGTAGCCGGCCGCTGTGTATCTACTACGGGAAAGGCACTGGGAAGTGTTCGTCTTAGTCCTTGCTGCATGGCATTGGGGCAAGCGGCTGGTACGGCTGCTGCCTTTACTGCCAAGGAAGACGTTGCTCCTGCTGAACTGAATACTGGATTATTTAGAGACAAACTCCTGGAAGATAAGGCAATACTGACAATATCTGGTAGTTAAAAGTTAACACCAGGGAGAAATTAAAACAGGAGGTATTGGACATTGAAAAACCAGCTAAAGGCAAGGTTAAAGAAGGGAGAGATACTAACCGGTACATTTGTTGGCCTCGGTCATCCCGATGTGACTGAGTGGCTGTCACGGCTTGGCTATGACTTTCTCTTGCTGGATGGAGAACATAGTCCGATAGGGTTTGAGACTATGCAGAGGATGATGCAGGCGATGAACGGAACCAGTTGTGTTCCAATAATCAGGCCTCAGTGGAATGAGATGGTCGTGGTTAAACGTGTGCTGGATTTGGGCGCTTATGGTGTGCTGCTGCCATGGGTTAACACGAAGGAAGAGGCGGAGAACGCTGTGCGTGTTTGCAAATATCCACCTGATGGAATCAGGGGATGCGGTCCACGCAGAGCAGCCACTTTTGACCCTGAGTATTTTAGTACGGTAAATGATGAACTTTTAATAGCAGTTCAGATAGAGACTCAGCAAGCTGTTGATAATGTGGAGGAGATTTTATCGGTGAAGGGAATAGATGCCTGTTATATTGGGCCCTATGACCTTGCCTTAAGTATGCTTGGCT
>JAUUZT010000041.1 GCA_030589825.1 Dehalococcoidia bacterium | reverse complement strand
ATGACTACAGTTCCCCCGGAATCTTGTAGTAGAGATTGTGCTACCACAAAACCAATTAATGTCTCATTAGCTTTAGCGTTACAATTAACAACCACTATGTCGGGCTTATCTGGAAGAGGACTCCAATAATGAGATTTTGCCAGTTTTACGCCTTCATAGTATTGGGCACGGGGGTCTCCTACGAAAAGGGCTACGATATCGCGGTGTATATTAACTATTGCATCTATCAGAATATTTAACCCGGACAGGGAGCAAGCCTCTTCTATATCGAGACGCTGGGCATTGTGCTGGTATTTTCCCATGCCAGTATTACAGTCGATGCCGCTTTTCCTGGCCTGGTTGCGTACCGGACCATGGTTGTGCACTATTGTACTGATCGCAGCAATACCTGGGAGAATTATCTTCCCTCCTCCACCGAAGCCAACTCCCAAGTGTGGTAGTATGGAGCCAATACCAATCTTGAAATCGGCATTAACGAATTCTGTATTCAATGACACCTTGGTTCCACGGCTGGTGGTGCCGACGTAGCTACAATTTTCATAGGGGTTATGGTTATATACGTTGAATTTACCTGGTAAGTCCTTTCCCAGTTTTTTTGCAAAATCATGGGCGGTTAGAGCACCATGGGACCCCAGGGCGCAGATGAACTGTATGTTACTCTCCTCGACTCCTGCTGCCGCCAATTCCTCCAGCACAAAGGGTACTATTTCTGACGTTTTTGTGGGGCGGCTAATATCATCGAAAAGTATTACTACGTTTTTCTTTCCCTGTGCGAGTTCCCTGATAGTTTTGCTGCCAATTGGATTAGCGAATGACCTGCGGAAACCTGCCTCATCCAGCGCCGGTGCGTCATTTCCCTTCATGGCACTGACTGTCACCGCCCATTCTTCAGGGAACTGAAGTTCGACATCTCTTTCGTCATGCCAGGCTCCCTGTGGCACACTGACGACATTTTTTAATATGCTCATATTTACATCCCTTAGCCGATTTTTATCAGGAAATATGGAAAGGGGTTAAACCAATGGCTATGTTTAGCTGTCGATTATGGTATCACAGGCAGCCCAATATATCAGTATATTGTTAATTTCGGAAATAGAGGTTCTCTTTTACGCTAAAATGAAAAATTATATAGCTGCATTTTAAATCTTACCTTCAGTGGAATGCGCAGGCATACTGAGAATAGAAATAACAGAAATTAACATTAACCCTGAGAAAATATACCAGATTCCACCATAGTTGCCCCATGTATCGTAGCCCCATCCAGCTATAAGTGGACCGGTTGATGCAATCAGGGCGTTCAAACCATAGATAATACCAAAGACAGTTCCAAAACTCGCTCTACCAAATATATCTCTTGTTAGGGTTGGACGCATGGCATTGCAGCCACCGTTTCCTATACCATAGAGAATTAGAAACGGGATGAGGGTCCATAGTCCTGTAGAAGGGGCCAGTGAAAACGAGATGACTCCTGTAAATGCCATGGTGTAGGTAAACAGAGCAACCTTTTTCCTATCAATTTTATCTCCCAGCCTGCCGAAACCAAGACTTCCGATGATGCCCATTAGTGGAACGATAGTGGCAATGAGTCCGGCGCTGGTGCGTGTCATACCGATACTACTGAGGTATGGCATTATATGAGCCTCAATAGATATAAGTGTCATGTGGAAGGTTGTGAAAGTGATTACAAGGTGCCAGAATGGTCTAAAGACAAGAAGCTCCTTGAGCGACATTTTTTTACTGCTTATTGCTGCTAGTTCAAGTTTAATACCAGGTTGTTCTGATTTTACTATCTCTCCATCGGGGAGATATCCGTACTGTTCCGGTTTATGCCTGAAAAGAAGTGACAGAGGGAGACAGATCGCCAAGGTTGCCAGTGCAAGGATGGTCAGGCTATCACGCCAACCAAAATTGCTAATGAGCCTGATTACTACCTGGATTAGTATCCCTCCAGTGCCAAAACCACAGGTTACAATACCGCTTGCCAAGCCGACTTTGGAGTGGAACCAGTTTGACACTGCGGCCATTAATACTGTCATTGTGCAGCAACCGAGGCCGGCTGCCAGCAGCAGGAAGGACAGGTAGAACATAGATAGTGTGTTGGTTTCACTAAGGAGAAATAAACCGCTTGAGGTGATAATAGCTCCACAGAATAACAGTCTCTTTGGGCCCCAGCGGTCAACCAGTATTCCTACAAAAGGGGCGAATAATCCTAAAGCTATAGCGCGTATAGAAAAACCAAGAGATATTTCTGTGTAACTCCAACCAAATTCGCTTGCTATCGGTTGGAAAAAGGCTGTAAACCCCATGAACATACTGCCAATCATATAGCATCCAATTATGCAAGCTGCCCCTACGATCCACCAGCCATAAAATATTTTAGAAGGTTTCCAGTTCAACGATATCTCCTGCTGTGTTGCTCTTTTCCCCTGTCTCATTTATTACTGCCAGAGGGGAAGAGTTCTTATTGCTAATAATTTAGCTTGCTGTTTTTAGGGGCGTATGCAGGGGTAGTAAGTACTGAAATGAGAGCGATGAAGGCTAATCCTGCGTAGATAAACCAGATGGGCTGATAACTGCCCAGGTTATCGTAAGTCCAACCTGCTAGAAGTGGTCCGACTGAACTGATCAGCGAGTTGATACCTACCATCAAACCGAAGACTTTACCAAAGCTCTCCCTGCCGAATACCTCGCTGGTAAGAGAAGGCCTCATAGCATTACCGCCGCCATAGCCAATACCATAGAAAAGCAGAAATGGGGCGAGAGCCCACAGGCTTATAGTAGATGCTAAAGCAAGGCAGATTAAGCCTATACCTGACATGGCATAAGTGAGCGCTGCCACCTTTTTCCGCTCCAGCCTATCTCCCAACCTACCAAAAGTGAAACTGCCAATAATGCTTATTAACGGCATCGCAGTAGCGATGATACTGGCATTTGTACGCGTCATATTGATGCTGCTCAGGTAAGGCATTATATGTGCTACTACAGAGACCAGTGACATATGGAAGGCGGTGAAGGCGATTGCAAGGTGCCAGAATGCCCTGTTGGTCAATAATTCTTTCATGCCGGGTTTTTCGGCATTGCTAGCCGCCGTTTTAAGCGAGATGTCAAACTCTCTTTGCTTATAGGCTTGATTATCGGGCATGTAACCATACTGTTCTGGTTTGTGTCGGAAAAAGAATGAAAGTGGTAGCAACAGTACCAGCATAACCAGTGCAAGTATTACCAGACAACTGCGCCAACCGAAGCTATCGATAAGCCTTACTATTACGGGGATTAGCAGCCCTCCAAAGCCGAAACCGCAGGTTACTATGCCGCAGGCCAGTCCAATTTTGGCATGGAACCAATTTGCTATCGCGGTCATAAGTACCGTCAATGTGCAACTGCTCAAGCCGGCTGCCATCAGTAGAAAAGCCGTGTAATACATCGCCAGCGAATTGACCTTGCTGAGCAGTAATACGCCGCTGGCAGCGGCTATGGCTCCAAAGAAAATCAATCTCCTGGGGCCCCAGCGATCGACTAATACTCCGACAAGTGGGGCAAATAGACCAAGAGCCATCCCTCGCAGCGAGAAGCCAAGGGAAACCTCAGCGTAGCTCCAGCCAAATTCATCTGCTATCGGCTCGAAAAATGCCGTGAAGCTCTGGAACATGCTTCCTGCAATAAAGAACCCGATGATAAAGGCCGCTCCAACGATCCACCACCCATAAAACACCTTGGAAGGCTTCCAGTTCAAAGAAAACTCCTTGCTCGTTCTATCCTGTAGTATATTTCTCATTAAGGGAAGAATTAACAGTGTGAAAGTTTTGAGAGGACGGCTAATAGTATCATTACTACTATGATAAGTATATCTTGTTGTTTCCAGAGGATTTGGAGTAATATTCCTCGTTTTTTGCCTCTTCTTGTACGGTTACCCCTCCCCTAATCAGGGGAATCCTTTTTATAATAAGTTATTGACTTCCAGAGAAGGGTTGTTTAATATCAGCTCTGACCACTGAAATAAAGGAGGAGATATGGCGAGATATAGAGTACTGGTTCTAAATTATGCCAAGGTGAATATGGAGATGGAACAGAAGATGCTGGAGGAAGTAGATGCTGAGATTGTTATGGCGGATGTCACTGATGAAGAAAGCGCCCTGCCGCTAGCTGCTGATGCTGATGCGCTGGTGACTTCCTCTGTCCCGATTACTGACAAGATACTGGATGTAGCTAAAAAATGTAAAATTGCCGTTCGTACAGGGATAGGGTTTGAGGCCCTTGACCTGCCTGCGTTGACACGTCATGGAGTATATGCAGCGCATGTACGGGGATTTTGTGAGGAGGAAGTGGCTGACCATGCTATGGCACTGTCACTTGCTTTAATGCGAAAACTTAACATCAGCCAGAAAATAAAAAATGGACATTGGAAGGAGAAGTCATGGGCGTGGGTCGAAAATAATCCCGTCTTTCGCCTGAGGGGGCAAATCTTTGGACTGGTTGCCCTGGGAAGTATTGGACGCAATGTGGCTAAAAGAGCGCAGGCCTTTGGTTTTAAGGTTATAGCATTTGACCCTTTTATCTCTGCCGATGATGCGAAAATGCAGGGAGTCGAACTGGTGGATTTTGATACATTACTAAAAATTTCTGATGTGATTTCCATACATGCTCCTCTGTCGGAATCAACCTTTCACATGTTTAATTCTACGACGTTTGAAAAGATGAAGAAGACTGCTTACCTGGTGAATACCGCAAGAGGAGGGTTGGTGGATAATGAAGCAATTTATCATGCGTTGAGAGCAGGCGAAATTGCCGGAGCAGGGCTTGATGTAACTGAAAATGAACCGTGCCTCGCTGACGAACCATTGTTTAACCTTGATAACGTTATTATCACCGGCCATACCGCAGGATATTCAGAGGACTCCCTGCTGGCCCTCCGACGAGGTGTATTCAGCCAGATTGTTGAGGTTTTTAAGGGAGGCAAGCCAAAATACTGGCTTAATCGAGAAGAGTTAGAGAAACAGTCTGAATAGCAGATTATATTCAGGGAGTAGTCCTGTTAACTCCCTCTCGACTGGGCCTGGCATGCCATCAATTGAGGGCTGTGCTATTTCAATTCATACTCAATATTGAGCTCGGATGACAGGTCTTTAAGTGTCTGGATAACCCTTTCATCCAGGGGGATACCATTTGTTTTTCTCTCCTCAACGATCTCCGCCTCCGGTCCGCCTGCCAAGTATATTTTTTCCACCCCGGGTACAGTTGGCAGGGATTCAAATGCCTCTGTCATTCTGTCCATCTGTTTCTTGAATTCGTCCACAGGTAGAAAACCTCCTATACTAATAGCTCCGAAGAAATGGTTGAAAGGATTGCCGGGGTCGTCCGCCAGTTTCGACAGGAAAATATTGGAGCCTGCCCCTGAAAGCAAGCTACAGAGTATGTCTATAGCTACGCCCAGGCCAAAGCCCTTGTATCCGCCTGTCTCAGCTTTCCCCCCCAGTGGCAACAAGCCGCCTGTGGGAAGGCCGTACTTCGTCTTGTTGGGATCGGTCAGTGGTTTGCCTTCGCCATCCACTGCCCATCCTTTGGGAATGCTCGCTTCCTGTCTTCGTGCTATCTCTAACTTACCGCCTGCTACCACGCTGGTTGCCATATCAAGCACAAACGGAGGTTTTTTACCTGACGGTATAGCTATCGCCAGAGGATTGGTTCCCACCGACGGGCTGGCGCCATCCGGTGATACTACACCAGGCCAGCTTGAAGTGAGGGCCAGTCCAATCATGTCATGAGGGAGAGCCATCATCGCATAATATGCGCCGGCGCCAAAATGGCTGCTATTTCGCACTGTAACAAAACCTGAACCATACTGTTTGGCCCTGTCTATGGCGTCGTTCATAGCATGATATCCAACTACGAAACCCAGTCCTTTATCTCCATCCATGGAAGCGGTGGTTGGTGAACTGCTGGAGGTTTTTAAGCGGGGAATGGGGGTAATAGTACCCTGCCGTATCCGTGTTACATAGAATGGCCCAAGGTGAGCGATGCCATGAGATTCCACCCCCCTGAGGTCACAGGCTATCAGCATTTCTGCTGTTATATCAGCATCCTCTTTTGGTACTCCCATTCCTTGTAGCACCCTGCTGGAGAAAATCCGAAGCTTATCAGGATTAAAGCGTTCCCTTATCTCTGTCGCCATTTCGCTAGCCCTCCTTTCGCTTTACTGCTGCCATTCTACAATGAAAGGAAGTCGCTGGCAATTGCTTCTGGGGGAAGCGCGCTCACCTTGATTCTCATTATAAGATGGCTATGTTTTTGCTCTATCCCCGAAAACATTTTTGAGCATGTTCTGGATGTCCTTATTGTAGCCATCGATATTATAGGTATCTTTCTTTCTGGTGGACTCAATTTTTATCTCGGTGATCGATTGTTCGGCTTCATTCCCCCAACTGGATTCATGCTTATGCTTGATCTTAAGCGATTTGATTTCCTGGTTAGGGATGGCGAAATTACCGGGGTTTTCGTTAAGAGCTTCATCAGGAGGGATGTTCCAGTATCTTTCGGAGTAAGCCATAGTAGCCCTCAGTTGGTCTGCCCAGCGAGAGAAGAACCCTTTGCCTTCCTGCTTACCTTTTTCCTGTGCTTCGGCGGCGGCCTCCTTAAGCATTTTAGAGGTCAGTTGAGTGAATATAGTACGCTGGTCGGTGATAATCAGTGAGTAGGTGTCCCATCTGCCAAACGACTTCGGTTTTTTTAGTACTGGTATTAGTCCTAACATCTTTTCTTCCATAGCTTATAACTCCTTTATGTCATATGTAATCAGGAAATATAATATAATGCGTGAAGAGTTTTAAGCAACTTAAAGTAGCTGCAGTAATACAGGCCATGGATAACCAATCGGTTTACAGGTGTGCAGACGCTATTGTGAATTCAGTGATATCATAGTGGTTATGGATATAAGTAAGGGAAGCAGAAATCGGCACGGGGGATGGTTACAACTAGGGTTGTCATTTATTATTATACTTAGCCTGCTGGTGACTGGCTGCCAGGTTCAGATGCCGGTGCGGGCGCTTCCCCGAGAACTGGATGCCTTTGTTACTGATCGTGTGGTT
>JAUUZT010000026.1 GCA_030589825.1 Dehalococcoidia bacterium | reverse complement strand
CAGAATCGCTGGTAACTGATATTCCTGAGAAGGAAAAAGCTCCTGCCATGCCTGGTGGTGGTGGATACCCTGAATACTAGAATTAGTTTGTAGTTAAAAAGGGAGGGATCTCTATTGAAGGGTTTCCCTCCCTTTTTTATTCTATAAGGTTTGTATTCCCCTTAGATACAATAGTTTAGAATATTATCTGAAATATCAATTCTGTTAGCCATAGCCATAGTGGCTAGCTTTAGGTATCTGCATCTTCAGCAAAACTTTGGATTAGGTTTACAAATTGTGCTATGTCATCGTAGTTAATAATATCTCTGGTGGTGTTGAGTAATAAATGTTTAATCTTATTTGAATATGTAATACCAGAGTTATCTAGACAATCCATAAATTTCATCTCTTGCTCTTCTATACATAGTGGGTTTTTAGGACTTCCTTTTGGATTTTCAATTCTTGAGTGAAGCTGCTGCCCATTTTTCATGCTAATTGTGAGTTCAGCAAGACCGATCTCCACAGTGTTTCTCTCAAATTCTATTGGAGTGAAAAGAGAAGCCAACCGAATAATGTCCTTACGGGAAATGACACTATCTGTATGAAAATCTGCTATTCGTGGTGTACCGTGAATGAATGTAAGAGCAGCAACATACTGTGCGCTGAATTGAGCATCGACTGTAGGATTACCTCTTATGGAAAAAGGCTGGCCAATTTGTGCCATGGAATTTGGCGGGAGGAAGATCTCACCACCTTCAATGTCTTGCCATGAAATCATCTGTTGTTTTTTTATATCCATAACAGCATCAACAACTGCGTGTGTGCACCGACAAGAAGGATATGGTTTGATACTGATATTCATTGTTTCTTCAAAAGAACCTAATCCTGTATCTATGTAACATCCATCGATTTTACCTTCAGTGTATAAAATTGGAATCCCGAAGTTACCGCTAATGATATTATGAGCTGCAGTGATGCCGTTAGCAGCAAAAAAAGCCGATTGTAAACCCGATGCCGCACTAAATCCAGGCTGAATACGTTTTGCCAGAGCCCCATCTAGCAATGCCTGTCGATTACCATGTATTTGTGAATAGGCAAGACCGAAGGCATTATGCATTTGTTCAATGTTTAAATGGAGGATTCTACCACAGGCGGCTGCTGCTCCAAATGGTCCCCATAGAGTGGTTGGTAACCAGCCTGCATGAAGGTATGGAGCAAAAGCCATTGCTAGTCGGTTTGTTACCTCCAATCCTACAGCAAGTGCGGCGATCATGGTTTTTCCACTCACCTGTTCTGTATGAAATGGATTTGTTTTTGGTGTTTTATTTTGGGGACTGCATGCTTCAGCGGTAGCTAGAAGTGCGGGTACTATAACCACAGAACCATGATTGGCAGCAAGATCATGAGTGTCATCAAAATCGCGTGCATGGCCCATAACTGAGTTTATTAATGCGGCTGATGGTGCACTAGTTTTTTCACCTGAGACAAGTATAGTAGAGTGAGGAGTGGAGCCCCAGTACAAGATAGTGTTCTTTAGCTCATTAATGCCCTCTGCCGTTGATCCTGCAAAAATACAGCCGATTGTATCCACGAATAGGTTAATTGCTTTGTCTATTGTATGATTGGGAATATCATCTATTGTTATTGTGGCAGCATCTTTAACTAATGCGGCTATACTTGTTTTAAGATTTACCATATAACAGCTCCTGAGAAAGACTATTCATTGAGTGTGTTATTTATCAAATATATAGGACTACTCCATGCCATATGTCCATCTTCTTGCATCACGCGGATATATATTGGGTTGTCACCTTTGTTAACTGATTTTAAAGGCAACTTGAAAGATACCTCCGTTGCAGACTTAGTATCAGGAAGTTTGTATATCTCTAACTTTTTACACAATCCGCCATAATCATATGTCTTTGGTTTAATTCCAATTGAGTTCACGTCTATTGAAATATGGCCTTGTGTTGTTTCAATTTCAAGTTGTCCTGTATTGGCTTCTTCTAGTGTTATTATAATTCCCGCAACTCCCCCAGTAGTTATTGATTTCCATTCTAATCGATTATTGTTTATGAGCTTCAATGGATTATGCCTATTCCAGAAATTTATAGCTCTGGCACTAGAAATAGTATTACCAATGAGGTCTAATGCTCCATTCCAGGATACCATACGTGCTCGACCTCGTAGCTCTGATCCACTCCATGCAATCTTTATTTTTTTGCTGTGGGATATATCGTTATTATCATATGGTCTAAAAGTGCCAATAGTTTGCGGACCATTACGAATTTCTATACTCTCTATGGGAGCTGTACCTGAAGTATTAACTGAAAGTACTGCAGTACCATCTTTATAAGACACAATATCGCCCATCATGGCTCTTTGTCCATTATCCATAGTAATATGTGTTTTTAACAGGCTTCGGTTACCTGTGGTAGCATAACAATGCCTTGCTTTTATTGCGTCGAAGATACTATCTCTATCAAGTTTGGTTGCCAGCACACAAGTCAGTCCTCCTAGTGAACCAAACTTGCTGGCTCCAGGGTATGATGCCCCAAGACGTCCTTTATGGCCATCAGAGTTAGCACAAATACCAATTCGGTATCCCATTCTGAAGGCATCATCTATTAGCCATTCAAATGTTCCCCAGTCTGAATGCACCTCAATTGCCAGCTCAATTTCTGGATCGTGCATGGTAATATCTGCATAGCGCCCTCCTACGTGAGCGAAGGTGAAAGCTCCCGTTGTTTGATTTCTGAGTTCTTCAAATAAATCCATTACTGTAGGAGAATTTGTATATGAGGAGTGCTTTTCTGGCAATAAATCTGTGCAACTTCTGCTGATTTGTCCACCCTCGGAACGGAAAAAGACATTTCGATCACCTCCTAGCGGGGTGTTTCCACTCCATTCATAGCCGGGAAATGTGACGAAACTATCAGGTTGATAAAATTTATCGGTGGTTTCATTGATTGTTTTCCAGAAGTCGTCGTCGATTTGAAAATCGTTGCCTTGGTGTCCAGCTATATCAATTAGTGCATAGTCACGGGCAAAGACGAAATAATCCTGAATAGAATTGCTACCAATAGTCTCCTCCGATTGTCCATGAAAATCTGCCCAGTATGGATGTAAGGACTCATCTTCTTCCAGTATTTCAATTAGGTTACTTTCTGCATTTAATTTCGTGTTTTCGTCTTGGATAGTGATGGTTTTTATTCCTATCTGTGAGAAACCAGAATGGGTTATCTTCAATGGTTTTTCTGTAGGATTACCCCATTGATCCTCAAGTTTGAGATAGTAGTTAAAACTTTTGTTGGTTTGTACTTGAGATGGAGCAATACATATTGCTCTTGATGGTTGACCTGGTACTATACAAAGAACAGGTGAAACTGCAATTTCCTTGAATTCATAGGTGGCTATAGGGTCAACAAGGGTCTTGAACTCAAAACTATATTCACAAAATGTCTGTATTTGCCAGCCTGGAGATCCTTTAGATCTATCTCCAAAAGTGACTATTACTTTCTCTCCCTTCTTAAGAAAACCATTCATAACTTTTAGGAATAGAGATTGCCCCCAGGGACGGGTGTGACCCTTGGGGTCCCATCGTGGCTCAATACGACAATTACCGTTGGTTGTTACAGTACAGTAATTCGCTGCTATGGGGTTGTCAAACTGTGGGGTGCCAAAATCACCAACATGGCGGAATACAATCTTAAGATAGCCAGTATCATCTATGGGATGTCCTGCCGTGTATGTGAAGATAATGCTCTGGAATGATCCAGCTATCACAGGGCTAAGGGGCTCAATTATTGCACTGCCAGTTTCAATATGTTGCATGAGACATCTCCTGATATTATTAAACGAGCACAGGTAAACTAAGACGTTTAGTAGTAATTATTAGTTTTGAATACTGAAGGGATATTCAATAATATTATTTTGTAGAATAGTATCCCAAACTAGTTATATTACCCTAGACTTAAGGTACTCAATCGAAGGATTATTATCACTAGGTCCTACGATTGCCATACTAATTTTATCGTTCGATAGTAATTCATTTGCAACTTGTTTAAGGTCATCAAGAGTAATAGCATCTATAATTTTGATGACCTCGTTTATTTCCAGTATCTGACCAGTTAGCAGTTGTTGGCTACCAAGCCATAAAGCTACATTTCTGCTGTCTTCTAATCGAAGCTGTAGTCTGCCCTTAGATAATTCTTTGGCTCTATTAAGCTCATCTGTGGTAATCTCTTGTTTAAGCTTGGATAGTTCTTCTAATATGGCTTCGATGGTGACTTGTGTGTTATTGGGATCAACACCAGCGTAAACAACAAAAGCGCCTGAATTTTGGCGATGGTCTACATAACTAGCGATGTCATATGCCAGACCTCTCTTTTCTCGTATCTCAGTGAAAAGTCGGCTACTCATTCCTCCCCCTAGTACCGTGTTCAACAGGTCAAGTACGAAACGTTGAGGATGGAAGTAAGAGAAACCATGAACGGCAAGACAAAGGTGTGTCTGCACACAAACTTTAGTCTCCATAAGTAGTCTGGGGGCATTTTGCGTATCATTGCTTGCATAGTCCTTTGGAACTTCTTTAGCTGTCCATCCATTTATTGCTGTTCTTAATTTGGCAATCAATTGATCATGTTCTATGTTTCCTGCTACGCTGAGTACAGTATTGTTTGGTACGTAACGGTCCGTGAAATAATTAATCAAATTGTTGCGTGTTATAGAAGATACACTTTCCTTACTTCCTGCAATCTCATTACCAAGAACCTGGTTTGGCCATAGCAATTCGTCAATTAACATGTTTACTCTTTGCTGTGGCAAGTCAAGGTTCATGTTGATTTCTTCGATTATTACCTTGCGCTCTTTACCAAGTTCTTCTATATCGAATTTAGAGTTGAGCACCAGATCTGAAAGCACATCCAATGCAACTGGGAAATGTTTGCTGGCTACCTTGCTCCAGAAAACAGTACTTTCTTTATCTGTACTGGCATTGATGATTCCCCCTACACCCTCGATTTCACGTGTTATGTGCATGGCTGTTGGCCTGTGATTGGTTCCCTTGAAACACATATGTTCGATGAAGTGTGAAATGCCTTTCTCTTTATGTTTTTCATAACAGGATCCCGTACCGATGAGAAAAGCTATGCTTACTGAATGACTATGTGGCATAGTTCTTGTGATAACTTTTAGTCCATTATCAAGAACGCTCTGTTTGTACATTGATACATATTCTACGTTTATTATAGCTTCATAGTCAATTTGATGAATCATGAAATATGCTAAAATTAAGCCAATATTAGCTTGAACGATTATTGATTTATTTAAATTGAATTATTTAAGTGATTATTAAAGATGAACAAAAATATTAAACAAAATATGATTAGAAAAACCAAAATGGTTTGTACTATTGGGCCTGCTAGTGATTCAGAACAAATGATTGAAAAACTTGTTGGCGCAGGTATGAATGTTGCACGATTGAATTTCTCCCATGGTAATTATGCTCAGCATGCTAATTCAATAAACAAAATACGAAAGATATCTGCGCGTCTGAATATGCCTGTTGCCATATTACAGGATTTACCGGGTCCTAAGGTGAGGACAGGGGCTTTGAAAAAGGATGAAGTATTACTCAAAGAGGGAGATGAATTTGTGCTTAACACCTTGGAGATTATTGGAGATGAGCACATGGTATCAGTTAATCTTCCCTCATTTTCTGATGATGTTAAGGAAGGGGACAAGATATTTCTAAATGATGGTGCTATTGCTTTAATTGTATTAGCTGCCTCGAATACAGAAGTTACATGCAAGGTAATTAATGGGGGTATTTTATCTGCTGAAAAAGGTGTTAATGTACCAAATGTGAGGCTTAGCATACCTTCGGTTACCGTGGATGACTTGGAACATCTGAAATTTGGGTTGGAACATAAAGTGGATTACGTGGCTCTATCGTTTGTCAGGGAGGCAGACGACATAATTGGGGTAAGAAAGTTCCTGCACGAGATAGATGAAAGCATGCCTCTTATAGCAAAGATTGAGAAACATGAGGCTGTTGAAAATATTGATGAGATAATTATGGAAGCAGATGGGATAATGATAGCTCGCGGTGATTTGGGAGTGGAGGTACCGTTAACAAAAGTTCCGCTTCTGCAGAAGGAAATAATCTCCAAATGTAATCGAATGGGGAAACCTGTAATTGTAGCTACTCAGATGTTGGAATCTATGATACATTCCCCAAGACCTACACGTGCTGAGGCTAGTGATGTTGCTAATGCTATTTTAGATGGTGCCGATGCAATTATGCTCTCAGGAGAAACAGCAGTTGGTAATTATCCTGAAGAGAGTGTGTTGGTGATGAGACAAATTGCGATAGAGACTGAACAGGCACTACCTTATCATAGTATCCTCTCCGCTAAAGCTGATACAGTAGTACCACAGACCGATGATGCGATTAGCTATGCTGCATGTAATATAGCGGAACAACTAGGTGCTAAGGCAATTATTGCTTATACTACCTCTGGAAGTACAGCACATCGAGTAGCAAAGTATCGACCGGGAACGCCTATTCTTGCAATTACTACAAAGGATAAAATAAGAAGGAGATTGGCATTATACTGGGGTGTTTGTCCTTTCAGGACTGATGAATATACAAAGTTGGAAGATGTTTTTCGGCAGGGAGCTCAGTTAGCTATTAAGTCGGGCCTCGCCAAGGAAGATGACCTTATCGTGGTAACTGCTGGAGTTCCTATTGGAATATCTGGTAACACCAATATGTTAAAAGTGCAGAAGATTGATTGATACCTAACTTTACTTGGATATTATCTTTTTAAATAATACTCAAGTCAGTCTATCTCTTTAAAGAATGATATCCAAAAGAAACTTTCTTATAGATAATTTCATCGAGAAGAAAACAATCTTAATTTGTTTACGATAGTGCTACCTAAATGGAAGAGGATTCCAATTATAGAACGTCCTGGCACGATAGCATTAAAGCGACATACCTCGTGACAACACATGCAATCTATGCAGGACTCTTTGTTGATTGCTGCCTTTTTATTGGTTACAGTAATGGCACCAGTAGGACATATATTCTCGCACTCTGAACAGCCAGTACAATTCCTTTCTATTACATGGGGGATGATGGCGAGATGCTTTATAAGGAATTTGGGAAGATAACTTGGAATGCCGCTAATGAATAGGCTGGTAAAAGCTAGTGGTGCCTTGAAGTCTGCAACAGATACATCGGCTATTTTTTCACCAACTATTTCGATTTGGTTTATATCTCCTACACCTAGGTGTCTGTTGTTGCAGAATTGTGTTGTTAGAATGCGTTTTGGATTGAAGCCGACTACACTTGTTGCTACTGCATCAAGAGCTACTGCGTCTCGACTGGACAATATAATACCTAGATTTCTTAATTTACCTGATGCTGGTCCTTCACCCTCCATAGCTATGATAGCATCCATAATAGTTAGATTTGGCTTAATAACGGAATAAACATCTACCAGAACTTGGCTAAATTCCTTGATGTTTGAATACTCTCCATGGTATTTACTACGGAAACTACCAGGTATCACACCATACATGTTCTTAACCCCACCAGTGATAGTAGTTAATGAATGTGTCTTGAATTTCGGGAGATTTACTACTATATCTGCATTAAGAACAGTTTTAGAAATGTATACGGTGTCAAGAGAATGTCCATGACATTTGCACTCAACAAATCCTCC
The DNA here is from genome assembly GCA_030589825.1 of Dehalococcoidia bacterium. Taxonomy (GTDB): domain Bacteria; phylum Chloroflexota; class Dehalococcoidia; order GIF9; family AB-539-J10; genus JAUUZT01. The sequence goes on along the minus strand of JAUUZT010000026.1, from coordinate 920 downwards.
TTCTCTTAAATTGGTTAATCTAACACCAACTTTTTCACACATTTGCCGAAATCCTGAGATGTGAAAGCCATCTATATTGTAGGAGGAGAGTTCATCACCTATGGTGATATCTATATCAAGCTCTTTCAATAAATTAAGAACGGCTTCTACGAAGATTGGATTAGTGACAATTCCTTTCTCTGCTGGAGTGGGGGGAGACAGATGATTTATCTTTACAAAGACTTTGCTCCCTGGCTTGATAATGGCTTTAAGTCCGCCTATTAATTCAACACTTCTCTTTACTGCATTATAGACTTGCTCGTATTCGTATCTGTCAGCTTTTACAATGGATACTGTTGCCATTGTAGGGATGTTTTTTTGGCTTTGGTTATCTGTCAATTTATGCATTGGAATTATACTGGAGTTAATAGTATAGCTTACAGTTAAAAATTATTCATAGAAATACATTTTTCATTGGAGAAAAGTATTACAATAGATGTCTCTAGACATTCTATTTAATCAGCAATACTGTTAAATCTCCAGTTTAAGTAGCTATTCTATTATTTGTCTGTATGAAGATAACTGGATAACTACTAGTATATGATATGCTAATAATGAGGTTTGTGATTAATGGATCAGCGGAATGATGCCTATCTTGATATCGAAACAACGGGACTATCAAGGTTTTATGATTACATAACGGTCATCGGTATTTACAGTTGTAAAGGGGAAGATAGTGAATTAATTCAATTAGTAGGCTCACAGATTACCAGAGATAATCTTAGTAGGGCTCTTGAAACTGTAAATACGATTTATACTTATAACGGTAGTCGATTTGATCTTCCTTTTATTAACAGGCATTTGAAGGTTAATCTTGAGGCTAAATATTATCATCATGACCTGATGTATGATTGTTGGCAGAATAATTTATATGGTGGATT
>JAUUZT010000161.1 GCA_030589825.1 Dehalococcoidia bacterium | reverse complement strand
GGATCTGGAGGATTGGGACTCCTGAATAACATTTCGAATTAGTATGAAATGTCTTGACAGACAACTCAATTGCTAGTAGCATAGTTGTAGTCAAAGCGTTATCACTTGTAGTTTATCCCTGAATACTGTACCAGGGTTTGTAATACTAGCTGATAAATATATTTCCAGGAAAGTAAATAGAAACAGGAGAGTAAGATGACAAAATCAATATCAGTAAAAAGCCTGTCAATCCTGCTGGCGCTGGCATTGCTGTGCAGCATGGGACTTATGACATTAGTTTTAAGCAGTCCCTCGACAGCAGGAGCTCAACCATGGTCAATGTACTTTGTCCAGACTTACGTAATGGAGGACGAAGACGAATATGATCAGGTATGGGTCAGCATCATGAACGAGGACCAGACAATAACGGATGTTCAAATCACAAACGAAAATGATAATGAGAATGTAGAGGACCCTTCAGTAGCCATAGCACCAAATGGAAACATAATCGTTGCCTGGGAACACAATGACGATGATGACGACCAGATACACTACGCCGTACTTGATAGCAGCGGAGCCGTCGTAAAAGGCGAGACAGCCCTAACTAGCACTGCCTATTCTAACTACGAACCCTGTGTAGCCGTTACACCTGACGGGAAGGTGTTCGTGGTTTGGGATCCTTCCGATGATGGAGATGACCCGGTACATTATGCCATCCTGGATACTGCAGGAAACATCCTTACCACGCAGACAGATATAACTGGCGATGATGATATAGATGACCCGACGGTAGGCACCTCCACCAAGGATGCAACCAACAATAACGTTGTCATTGCATGGGAGGAAGACGATGGCTTAGGCTCAAACGACAATGAAGTTTGGTTTACCGTCCTGAACAGCTCTGGACGCATCGTGGTGGCAAGTACACAGGTTACCACAAACGGTGTGGATTCCGATGACGTAAACGTTGCTATATTACCAGGTGGAAACTTCGCCATAGTGTGGGAGGAAACCGACGGGAGCGATGAGCAGGTCTGGTTTACCATCCGTGGCAGTGACGGAAGCATAGTTAAAGGAAATACCAAGCTTACCACGAGCGGAGAAGATTCCGACGATCCCGGTGTAGCTGCCACCCCAGGTGGAAATATCGTAATCGTATGGAGTGAGCCTGTTAGCGGAGAAGATGACAACGTCTTTTATACAATCCTTGACAGCAGAGGCAACGTGGTAAAAGCAATTGCCGAAGTAACCACTTCCTCTTTAGATGACGACGATTGTGACGTGGCCATAGACCAAAATGGAAACATTGTTATTACCTGGGAGGACTGGGGAGGAGATACTGACAAGGTAAGTTTTGCCATCCTTACCTCAGGCGGCACAATAGTTGACACCGACAATGCATTGACCGACGGAACATACGATATCAGCCTTGATGGTGAAGAGGGACGAAGACAGGTGGCTACAAAGCCAACACCACTTCGACCCGTAGGAGGAGAGGCTTTTTCACCGGACAGGATAGCCATCATGGCACCCTGGGTTGCGTTGGCCATAGCCGTTGCGGCCGGAACCGGCCTACTTATCAGGCGCCGTAAAATCACGAGCTAGAATAATTCAATTAACCAGATTAAAAAGGGGAGGCAGTAAACTGTCTCCCCTTTTTCTATACCTGACCCTCATAACGATAAGTGGCTCATAGCTCGGTGCTTATTCAAGAAATGATAAGCTAACCACAGAAGACCTTGAAATGCTGGTTGTTGCTAGAAAATAATAAGAAAGAAGTTTGGCCGCTTCTTGAAAATACACCACATCAAGAGGGGCATCCTTTATAAGGGCAGGGCAGGAGTTTTTGGGTAATGGCTAAAAGAATTATCGCCTATGGTATAATCCTTAGAACTAGATCCCTTGAGAATAGAAGGGCACAACCTGTGGAGGTAATGTAATGAAGAGAATACTTATTTTAGTACTAGTGGTTTCGTTTCTGCTTGCCGGCTGTTTTTCACCATCGCCATCGGATGTTGTCCCGTCACAAGAGACACCACCGGCTAGAAATGAGCAACCCATTGCGTATATTGATGCCATAACGCCACCGATGGTTACTGTCGGTGAGGACGTTACCTTACAGGGGCATGGTATAGATGCCGATGGAACTGTTGTCGCCCGCCGCTGGCGTTCCAATATAGATGGACCGCTAGGTGTTAACGCCTCTATCGTCACCAGTGAACTCTCAGTCGGCGAACACGATATCTATTTCAAGGTACAGGATAACAATGGCACTTGGTCAGAGGAAACAGTAAGCACTGTAATTATTACCCCTGCGGAAGTTCTCATTCCACTGAAAATTGTTATCTTTACCTCTGATTCCGATACAATCCACCTTGGGGATACAGTAACGCTTGTTTGGGAGGTTACCGGTGCTGATGAGGTTACCATTGAGCCGGATATTGGCCCTGTTGACCAGGTTGGTACCATCGATGTGTCACCGGAAGAGACAACCGAATACATAATTACAGCGACCCGAGGCATTAAGACTAAGCATAATATTGCCGAAGTTACCGTTTTGGAAATGAACAGCTATTCGGAAACCCTGGCCGTGATACCATCAGAAACCAGCAGTATTTTCGGTGGTGCTCCACCAGCAGTATGGCCACCCGGCATGGGCATATCAGTGGGGGATCTTCCCACGAACCTGCCTGCTCAAGGCTTTGTCAGCTTTGATATTTCAGATATCCCCTCTGATGCCATTATCACCAACGTTGAGGTTGACTTTTCCAGTTATTCCACTGGCGGCACTCCATTTGCCGACCTCGGCTGTCTTCGGGTGTACCCTCAAAACTACGGCACCCTGGAAAGGGATGATTTCTTTACAGGCTCTCCACTGGGGTCAATACTGAGATACTGCTCGGAAGCCGCGATTATGCCTCATGACAGTGAGAGCTTCAGGGACGCCCTCCAGGATATGGTGGGTGACGACCACTTCCAGATACGTTTCCAGTTTAATGACGTGGATACAGATAACAATAGTGACCAGGATTATATCCACTGGGACAATGAAGAACTGATATTGAATATTGAGTACGAATCATACCAGTAGAGGGATGGTATAATCCTTAACATTGGATTTCTTGAGAACAGTGGGGCCTGTCCTGTCCTAACAATGTGGCCCCCTCAAGAACCGGTTCAGTTGCGGCGTTATTCAGTTACATTTTAACTGATGCAACTCGGAGCTTTGTCGAAACGGGGAAAATCTGATAAGATGAAATAGTGCCGTTGACCTCTACGAAGGCAGCGAGCCTGAAAGTAACTGAATAAATATATACCGCTTGGATTGGCGACAACCGAGACGGATAATAGTTCCTCTATCGCAGGGAGTCTCGGTGTTTTCGAGGCCCCCTTTTTATTGGGTTTCTTAAGCTCGCTTCTCCGGGCAAATTGGAGAGCAAAGGGCTATGAAAACAGGTTTTATCGGGGCAGGAAAGGTAGGCAGTGCGCTGGCACTGGGGCTTTCTGGTAAAGGATATCAGCTATCCGCTGTATCAAGCCGCAGCTTTAACTCGGCAGAG
>JAUUZT010000134.1 GCA_030589825.1 Dehalococcoidia bacterium | reverse complement strand
GGGTGTTGCAGGGATGGTCACACTTAGTTTATTGACTGAAGAAATAGTAGGTGATATACGGCATGAATTAACAGGAGGAGAAGAAGATTTTATTGCAACTGGGGACAATACCTACCAGTTAGATGGTGGATTCCGTATAGAAGATGCTAATGAGGAATTACAATTAGGGTTACCATTAGGCGATTATGAAACTGTGGCGGGTTTTATTCTTAATCACCTCGGAAGGATTCCCGTTCAAGGAGAGCAATTTAAATATCGGATTCTCAAATTTGTTGTGACTGAAATGCGAGGAGTGAAGATAGAAAAAGTCATGGTGACCAGAGAGAAAGATGCAGCGCCTGCGCCTTAGGTTTGGACGGGCTGAGGAACTTAAATATATCTCACACGCTGATGTGATACGCACGTGGGAAAGGGGTTTTAGAAGGGCTAGCATACCGCTAGCTTACTCGCAAGGCTTTACACCGCATCCACAAATTTCGACAGCGGCCCCTCTAGCTATAGGAATAACCAGTGACGTTGAACTTATGGATATAAGGTTAACTACTTGGATGCCACCTCAATCCTTTACAATGAAGTTGGCAGATCAAACACCTCGAGGATTTCAATTGTTGGATACTTGGATAGTTGGATTGAACTTTCCATCATTACAATCTATATTGACCTTTGCAGAATATGTCGTTGTAATTAATACGGAACAAAAATACCAGGATGTGCAAGATTGCATAAATTCATTGCTCAGGAAGAAAGAATTAGCATGGTTTCATCATAGAGGAGAAAAGACACATCATTATGATTTGCGTGCATTGATAGATGACATTTGGATTGCCGATTGTAGCAACTCAGGGTACAGTTTGGGGATGAGACTGTGTTGTGGGCATTCTGGCAGTGGTAGACCTGAACAGGTAGTATCGGCACTAGAGTTTTGTCAATATCCTGTATCCATTCATCGAAGCAAGCTAGTTTTGGAGCAAGGTACAATAGAATAGATTAGAAGAAGGATAAGAACAGGGTTGTCCGGGAGAAAAAATTATTGAAACTTATTTTGGTTAGACATACAGAGACGATATGGAACAGGGATAAACGTATTCAGGGGGGAAGTAGTGATATTGCATTAAGTGAACTTGGAATAAAACAGGCTCATTTGCTGGCTAAGTTTTTTCAGGAGGAAAACATTGCTGCTATTGTGTCTAGCCCTTTACAGCGTGCTACTGATACAGCAAAAATTATTGCAAAGCCTCATGGGTTGCAGGTCAAAGAAGATGCAGGTTTAAAAGAGCTTGAAGTAGGCGAACTTGAAGGCTTATCGTGGGCTAATTTGAGTACTTCTTTTACTCAATTCTTATTAAAGGAATGGCAGGGACAGGGAACAGTTAGCATTAAGGGAGGGGAGAGCTTTGTACAATTGCAGCAACGGTCATGGGATAGTATTGAACAACTACGTAGGGAATGTGATGGGGGCACCGCAATGGTAGTCAGTCATTATTTCGCTACTTTATCTATTATTTTTAAAGCACTGGGATTATTGCCAGAATATCTTCCCAAATTTCGTATTGCCAATGGAGGAATAAGCATTATCGAATTTTCTAGTTATGGGACAAGATTAACAGCATTTAATAATACCTCCTTCTTGAATTGTGAAAAAGGTTGAGATAATATCAAAAGTCTCCGATTACATCCGTCACCAGAAACTTCTATTATCGCATGAAACAATAGTAGTTGCTGTTTCTGGTGGAGCAGATTCAGTTTGTTTATTTCATTTACTGGTAAGATTGCGTGAACATTTTGACCTGGAACTTCATATAGCACATCTGGACCACCAACTCAGGGGCGCTGAATCTGAATCGGATGCTGTATATGTGCAGAAATTAGCTAAACAATTCAACACTCCAATTACTATCTGTAAACAAGATGTACTGGCATACAAAGCTGACAGGGATTGTTGTCTTGAGGAGGCTGCCAGAGAGGTACGCGATAAGTTTTTGTGTAAGGTAGCTAAAGAGACAGGCGCAAAACGAGTAGCTATAGGGCATACTTTGGATGATAATGTGGAGACAATTCTTATGCATATATTGAGGGGGGCGGGAGTTTCTGGATTAAGGGGGTTAGCTCCCTTTTCTACTTTACCATACAGCCAGGTGACTACGTTTCGGTGCGAGGATATCCATGCAGATCAGCAAAGTGAATTACTGGCGATAAGACCTCTGTTGAATATCAATAGAGAGGAAACAGTGAAGTATTGCCACGTGTATAATCTTTTACCTAGAACTGATTCGTCGAACCTATTACTGTCTTATAAACGAAATAGACTTCGTCTTAAGCTTCTCCCTCTACTTGAAGAATACAACCCGTCTGTGAAAAACTCTCTACTCCAATTAGCCGAAATAGCTCAGGCGGATATAACCTTTATTGAAGAGCAGGCTGTTCAAGCATGGGAGAGAGTAGCGAAATGGAAAGGGGATAAGATTCTTGTAGATAAGAAAAAATCAATTTTATTGCCTGTTTCTCTGCAAAGACAGGTAATAAGATTGGCAGTGGTTAAAATACAGGGAAACCTGAAGGATATCGGGCTGAATTATATTGAAGCCATAAGAAACCTGTTAGGAAAAAATGTTGGTAAAAAGTTGTACTTACCACATAATATCATCTGCTATAGTGAATATAATGAAATAGTAATCTGTAATGCAGCAAAGCGTTCAACAGGATTGGAAGCTATTACAGATAAAATGGAATCCTCTCCATCATTGTTAGATCAGATACCTCTCAATATTCCGGGCGAGACTATTTTGCCAAGATGGAAAGTTGTAACCAGTATTCTTCAGAGATCGAATAATTCGTATGGCCTATACAAGGCAGAGGGAGTAGACACATTAGCTGCAGATTTGGATATTACTATTACTGGAACACAGCTCTTTGTTCGTAATCGTAAAACTGGTGATAGATTTCAACCACTGGGCATGAAATTTTCTAAGACAATCCAGAATTTCATGATTGATACTAAAATACCCATTGCACAACGTAGTATGGTACCACTACTTTGTTCGCTTCAACAGATATGTTGGATAGTAGGCTTTCGTATTGATGAGAGAGTTAAAATTACTAGTAATACCACTAATATTCTGCATGTAGAGTTTATTAGATTGAGAAACTAGTAAGAATGGTAACGTATTTTCTGTATGTGAGCGTCATTATTTAGAAATGTTATATGTTTTGGAAACTATTTGGGATTATTGGATAAGACGGGCATATGTGATATATTTAATCTAAGTTTCGCCGCCGAAATGGTGGCGATTATGTTATGAAACAAGATATAAGTATCCTCACATATATAGTTTCTGTATTCTCATATGTCAGAAAGCATTGCGCAGTTTATTACACGTATCAAATGATAATCACACTGTAATAATACAATAAATAATATATAAATAAGGAGGAAAGAGGGAAAATGAATGGTCAAACAGCAATAGCCAAAGTTTTAAAAATGGAGGGGGTAGACTTTGTTACTGGATTTCCAATGAACCCCCTGCATGATGCCTATGCTAGCGAAGGCATAAGATTCATAAAATTCAGGATGGAGCGCGCAGCAATAAATTGTATTTATGCATATACTCTTGCTTCATTTGGTAAACGAACGGGTGTTTGTTCAATGCAGTTTGGTCCAGGTGTAGAAAATACATTTCCTGGGGTAGCACAGGCGTATTCCGATAACTGTCCAATTTTCATAATACCAGGTGGATATGGACGACATAGGCAAGGTTTGCAACCCAATTTTCTTGCAAGGGACAACTACAAAAATATAACAAAGTGGGTAGATACAATTAATTTTGCTGATAGG
>JAUUZT010000099.1 GCA_030589825.1 Dehalococcoidia bacterium | reverse complement strand
GCTATCATCCCAGACCGAGAAGCTGTACAGATAGCAATTAATTCAGGCGTTGGCTCTAAAATTACACTAAACTTAGGAGGCAAATTAGGGCCAAAACAAAAAACAGGCGGCCCAATACAGGTCACGGCAATAGTGAAAACAATCACCGATGGAAAATTTATCAACAAGGGACCAATGAGGAAAGGCATACTAAACAACATAGGTCGTACGGTAGTTCTTGATATTGATGGCATCGAAATAATTGTTCCGGAACATCGCATGCAACCCATTGATGCCGAGATTTTCCGCCGAGTAGGTATTGAACCAAGCGAAAAGAAGATACTAGTCTTAAAGTCAGTGGTACACTTTAAAGCCAGCTTTGGGCCAATGGCAAAAAATATTTTGTCAGTTAACACTCCTGCATATGCTTCTATGGATTTTGAGTCCCTAAACTTCAGACATATACAACGCCCAATTTATCCCTTAAACAAAGATTTTAAATACACGATTTAGGAAATATTTAGATAAAGAGAGGTACAAGATATGGCAGAAAAGATGAAACAGGCAAATAAAGTAGTAATAACAACCCTGCTGGAGAATCATTCTGGAATTGAGCCCAACTTCACAGCTCAACATGGAGTCTCATTTTTAATAGAGGTAACAGTAGGAAAAAACACCAAGAAGATTCTATTTGATACGGGGCCATCCTCTGAAGTAGTCGCCCATAATATGAAATACATGGGGATCAAGCCAGATACAATAGATATGATAGCACTATCTCATTGCCATTATGACCATACGGGTGGCCTGACAGGAATCCTGAAGGAAATACAAGGGCACGATGTACCAATACTGGCTCACCCCAGCTTGTTTGAAATTCACCTGGTTGCTGGCTCTGGTCCAAAACCAAGAAATTGGTTAACCAGGCCAATTGGAATGGTCGGGGAGAATACAGAGGAGAATATAAAAAAGCATGGTGGGTTTCTAACTCTGGCATCCAATCCTTTTGAATTGATGCCTGGAGTACTTTGGGCAGGTGAGATAGAAAGAGTGACCGATTTTGAAAAGACTCCCACTCTCGTCACACGTATCATTAGAGATGGTAAGGTCTTAAATGACCCTATTATCGATGATACCGCGCTGGCAATCAACGTTGCCGGTGCTGGCTTATTCGTGGTCTCAGGATGTTCTCACTCAGGAATAGTCAATATAGTGAAGCAGTGTATTAAGTTCAGTCAAGTAAAAAAGGTTAAAGCAGTAATAGGTGGATTCCATCTAATAAATGCCAGTAATGATAGAATTGAAAAAACTATAAGTGCTTTAAAAGAACTAAATGTTGAGAAAATTTATAGTGGGCATTGTACTGGTTTCAAAGCACAAGCCGCTATATACCATGGATTTGGGGACGCTTTTGAAGAACTTTATGTAGGGAAAGTCATTCATTCTGACCTCTAACACTAATAATTAGTCCAACTACATATTTATTATGTAAACTGTATTATCAGTGCTAAATAATAAAGTGAGTCAGGCATGGGTATTATTATTGATGAGTTCGACTTCCTTAAAAGCAAGCGTTCATCAGGAATGTAGGTACAATAAAATACCTGTATAAAATATTGTTGTATCAAATGTAATAAAGAGTTATAGTAAAAAGGTAGCGTCCGATTCTATTGAAATTCCCACTTGGGTAAAAAATATTAGTTAGGGAGGGCATAACATGGAGCTTTCTCCTTTAGCAAAAGAGAGATTGGCTAGAATAGGCAACTTATCTCCTGAGGAAAGCAAACTTCTAGAACAAAATAAGGAACTGGAGTCACTTCTTTCGCAGTATTTCACAGATATACTAACTGCTGAAGACCTTTGGAACAAAGTCAAAGAACTCAAAGATCAAAGGGATAGTACTATCCCTGCTCAGGCTCAAGTAAAACTACTTAATTCACTTCGCTTACAAATGAGCGACGATGACCTGAAACAGCGCCGTATCGCCATATTAGCCCTTGAGACAATTAAAAATAAGCAAAAATATTCAGAAATTGAGGGGCATTTTAATTCAATAGACTCTATACGCCAAAAATATACACAGAGTAAAGAGCAAGGCTACGAGCAACTCAAAACAGGGATGGAAGCCCAACTACAAGCAGCAGTTCAACAAGCCGGCAGACAAGGAGTAAATGTAGATATAGACAGATCTCTAGAAGCAAATATAAAGAACAGCCAACAATGGAAAGCCTTTATATCGCAACTTGAAAACAATGCCGAGACAATGTTTGCTGAGTTAATAAATAAACTAAAAGAGCTTATAATCAGCTGAACTAGCCAGAAATCTGCCTGTTCAAATTTTTGCAGTTTTTAACAAATACACAATTGACGTTTTCCCTGCAACTCCATAACACTAAGTAACAGGTACGTTGCTGTAGTATATATGGTATACTGCTTCATGATAGCTATCACTGATATACATCTGAATTAATTTATGTAAAGAAAAGTATAGTGACTAAAGCAAGAATAGGAATTATCGGGGGTACTGGTTTATATAACATAGGAGAGTTAACCAATATAGAACATATATCACTGGATACTCCTTTTGGTAAGCCAAGTGCCGCTTTAATGCTAGGTAATTTAAAAGGGATAGAGGTAGTCTTTCTCCCGAGGCATGGCAAATGGCATCAAATTAGCCCCTCACATCTACCGGCTAGAGCTAATATCTATGCCTTGAAATCATTAGGAGTAGATAGAATTATTTCAGTCAGTGCCGTAGGTAGTCTAAGAGAGACAATATCCCCGCGGGATATTGTCATTCCAGACCAACTAATCGACCGAACCAGAGTAAGAGAGAGCAGTTTTTTCAGTAATGGCTTAGTTGCTCACGTCGCTTTTGCTGAACCTTTCTGTCCTGAATTAATTCAAATCCTTTATGAGGCAGCACTAGCATCCAAGACAAAAGTACATCAGGGAGGCACTTATATTGCTATTGAGGGGCCTCAATTTTCCACAAAGGCAGAGTCGCAACTCTACCGCTCCTGGAATGCCGACATCATAGGTATGACAGCTCTCCCAGAGGCCAAACTGGCGAGAGAAGCTGAAATATGCTATGCCACTCTTGCCATAGTCACCGATTATGACTGCTGGCATGAAACATATGAATCAGTCAACACAGAAATGATAAAGAGCAATCTAGGGCATGGAATAACAAAAGCCAGTCAAATTCTGCAAACAGCAATCTCTAAGATCCCTCAGAGACGTGACTGTATCTGTTCTACTGCTCTCGAAAAAGCAATGACAACTCCATTGAATCATATACCTGCAAAGACAAAACGTGATTTAAAATTGCTTATCGGCAAATATCTCTCCCCATGATAAGAACAGAGTTCTAAAATAATGAAAATCACACTAAGACCATCAGACGATATATCCGAAGAAATAATGAAGGAAATAGAAAAGCAAGTTAAACTTGTTTTTCATTGTCCTATAGCAATAAAAACAGGCTTCAATCATTTATCTCTTGCCTATAACGCTCAAAGAAATCAATATCTCGCAACAAAACTACTAGAGTCTTTGGCTACCAGCGAAAAAAGGCACGATGAAAAAATCGTAGGTATAGTTGAAGTAGATCTCTATTGCTCCCACCTCAAGTTTATTTTTGGAGAGGCAGATTTTAATTCTAGTACTGCCATTATGTCATTATTCAGATTAAAGCAGGAATACTACGGATTACCAGCAGACAGAGATTTATTTATCACAAGAGCCTGCAAAGAAACAGTTCATGAATTAGGACATACCTTCGGACTACAGCATTGCTCTGACTTGAGATGCGTAATGCATTTTTCTAATAGCCTTGCAGATACTGACTGGAAGGAGATTTACTTCTGCGATAAATGTCGTCCAAAATTAAGAATATGAGCGAAAGTAACTTACCCCCAGTTGCTGAGGCTTTACTTCAACCACAAGCATACCCTCATAAGACTGGAGAGATAATTTTAGTCCAAACACAAATGTCTTTTATTTTCCTCACTGGTGACTTTGTATACAAAGTAAAAAAAACAATCAATCTAGGATATCTGGACTATACCACCCTTGAGAATCGCCATTTCTTTTGTCACCAAGAACTTAAACTAAATCGTCGACTCTGCCCCAACGCCTATCTCGACATAGTAGCCATCAATAAAGACAAGAATAGTATTCGCATCAACGGGAAAGGCGAACCTATTGAATATGCTGTTAAAATGAGTCAGCTACCTCAAGAGCACATGATGGATGTCCTGTTACGTAGCGGACAATTAACCCAAAAGATGATAACACAGGTAGCCGAAAAGTTAGCCAGCTTCCATCATAAAACTGAAACAAATCCTGAGATCTCTGCCTTTGGTAAGACCGAGGTCATCTCCCAAAATAACAAAGAGAACTTTCATCAAACTGAGAAATACATCGGAATTAGTATATTATCATCCCAATATAACCGAATCTTGAACTACACGACCGAGTTCATCAATACTCATGTTATCCTTTTCCAAAATCGCATTCAAGAAGGTAAGATAAGGGACTGC
>JAUUZT010000196.1 GCA_030589825.1 Dehalococcoidia bacterium | reverse complement strand
GAAATCCCCAGAGATTGATGTGAGCAACATGGGAAGAATCTTGTCGCTCTGTTGGGCCGCAAGGTCGGGAAAGGAGAGGTGCCCCAGGACGCCAACTGAAACTGGCAGGAAGAAAATAACCGTGCAGATAAGGGGATAAAAGAGCATGGTTCGGGAAATAGCCAGCTTACTGCGGGCGGATAAAAAACGCTGGAAGAGCTGTGGGAACATGGGGTCGCAGAAAAACCAGAGCAGGATGTAGCTGAACCAGATACCATAGGTATATGAACCGCTTCCTCCCGGACGGGAGAAAAGCTCCGGATTGGAGGCAAGAACTTTCTGGTTGGCGGAAATAAAGCCACCGTGATACTGGGATACTATGACCAGTGCCACTATTAGCATCACCGTCATAAAGGCACCCTGGAACAGGTCGGTCCAGACCACGGCCTTCATCCCTCCACGGAGGGTATATAGCACGATGATGGTGGTAACAAGAATACATCCATAAAAATAGGGTAATCCCAACAGTTCCTCAAGGGCGTAACCTGCTGCCATGGGTTGCAGCGCCAGGTAGGGGATGGTAAAGACAATCATGACCACTGCAAAGAGGATGGATAGAAAGGGACTATGATAAATGTTAGTAATTAGTTCCGAGGGCGTTATTACTCCTTTATTATGCCCAAGTTTCCAGATTTTTCGCCCCAGTAGCCAGAAGGTCAGTGCCATGAACCCGGTACCGAATCCCATAATAGGGAAAAAGGCGTACCCGTCACGGTAGCCTGCCCCGGAGGTTCCGAATACAGTGAAAGCTGAGAAATTGGTGGCTACCATGGTTCCAAGCAGCATCATGGTTCCCAGTTTACGGTCAGCCAGGAAATAGCTTACAGGAGAGGATTTCCATTTGGTACGTGCAAACAGGCCGATAATAAGGACGATTAAAAAGTAGGAGATCAGTGTAAAAATTTTTACTGTCATCGCTCAGCTATCATGGCCTGCTTTATAGTGAAATAAAAAGCCATCCCTTTCTCCTTCTGCAGGTCGGGATGGCTCACGCCTTGCATAACCTGAATGTTAAATTAAACCTTAACCTGCATAGTAACGAGCTTGCTGGCTCATGTCAAGATGGTGTGCTGTTGTTACAGACAGAAAACCTGGCTTGTAAATTTATTGTCTAATCAAAATTAAGTCCCAGAGCGCTTATCTCCTCTTTTACTTTCAAATATGCTTTCTCATAATTAGGCAGCGGCTTGTGATGTACTATGTCATAGAATTCTCTGATGTCATAGTATGGTGCCTCTACCATTCTGCCTTTGAGTTTTTCACTTATCTTTAATAAAAGGTCGCCAGCTGACTGTCGATTAAGCCCTGCTCTCATCACGGCCGTTGCTACTTCGTACCCCCATTCAGCATCCAATGGCGATTGACTGGCATTCATGCGTGCTCTAAGCTGCCTGGCAATATGAACGTTGCCACCATTAATAGGAATAGTTACTGCCCTGCGGGCTATTTCAAGTAGCTGAGTTTCACAACCAGGACCAGAACGACCATCAGCACCTATAAAAATAATATAATTGGTGTGGCGGTGAAGTGCTTGGGACCATACGGATGAAGCCCACACTTCAGAAGTATGCAAGGGAATTTCTTTAACAGGTGTAAAACATCTGACCCCACCCCAGCACAGTATATCGCGGTATACAATCCACCCCGTCAGAGTACAAACGAGGGATTCAATAAGGGCTCCTCCAAGATCACCTGCAAATCCACCATCGAAACATTGTCCATTTCCATTGAGTTTGAAGCCTCCATATTCTTCCCTTAATATTGCCGTAGTAAGATAATCTTGCTCTACTTTAATGTCGGGTAATACAGAGAGCAATATGCCATCACTGGGTCTCAAACCACCCTCACGAGCTATAGGAGCAATCATCGCTGCCGCCCGTGTGTTTATGGGGTAATAGGCAATGGCAAGACCGGGGCGTCCTGCCTTGGCGACTCCCTGGCGCATCCAGGTTGCCTCTCTTTTTCCTGCATATACCTCCATGGGTAAACCAAAAATCTCACGACCATCCACTTCAGAGAAATTGAAGCCCTCGAGATAATCAGCGGAAGGTATTTCGGCAAAACTTTTTACAACCAGTGGAGCCAGTTCCTCAGTAAAGGGAGCATGATGTCCGGGGCAGTGATTCAATTCTTCTTTCTCTTCAAGATGGCGTTGCTTTAACACCCGTGTGTCTTTTCCTTCACCAATAGTGAATTGTCTTGGCATTCCCTTGATAGTACTCAATACCTCGTTTCTGGTGAGTTGAATGACCCTCCCTGTGGAAATGCAGTAAATACCTGTCTCAACCAGGAAATCAAGTGCTGCCTGAAAGGCGCGGTCTGCCACTGCGTCATCGCAGTTGAATACAGGATTATCTTTGGGATAGTAAAGCTGGTATCTTTCAGTTAGCTCGTTCATCTTCTGAAAGAGTCCCATATTCCATGCATTTTCATTCACCTTGGGACCTTTTTGAGTCCTCTCGGCAATATCTAACAAGCTAAGCATATTGTGGGTTCCTCCTTCTCATTTTGGTTCCCTGGGTATCAGGATGGATCAATGCCAAGCAGTTTCTTAGCGACTTCAATTCCCTCATGGGCGTCAGTTCCATAGCCGTCGGCACCAATTTCCTTTGCCCATTCCGGCGTGATTGGGCCTCCGCCGACGATGACCTTAAATCTATCACGGACTCCTACAGATTCCATCTCTTCGATGACCTCACGCATATAGGGACGGGTAGTGGTCAGCAGACTGGACAGGGCGATGATGTCAGCGTTTGTGTCCACTGCTTTACTGATAAAGCTGCTTGCTTTCACATTGACACCCAGGTCATGGACCTCAAATCCACCAGACCTGAAAAACATGGCAACGATATTCTTACCAACCGAGTGGAGGTCTGCTTCAACGGTACCAATTACCATCACTTTCTTGGTTATAATTTGTTCCTTGGGAATTGATAATTCAAGGATATCCCCTGCGGCTTCCATGGCATCTCCAGCCATCACCAGGTGCGGGATAAAACATTCGCCCCGTTCAAATTTGTCATGAAGTATGATAGATGCACCAAGTACACCTT
>JAUUZT010000173.1 GCA_030589825.1 Dehalococcoidia bacterium | reverse complement strand
TCCACAAGCCATGTCTTAAAGTTTTCACCAACAAATGGTGGGTTTCAACCCTTTAGAAAGTTGCCAAATGAACACCTAAATTATCTGTATGGAAAATCCTCTATGCTGTATGAGACAAAATATACCATTGAGAAAGATGACAACCTCCCTGACAGATGTGAAGCATTTGCCCAGGCCATAATAGACAGCTTAAAAATGCAAGAGATGGAGCCGAAAGGTTCAGCAATTTCCCCATCAGATAACCATGTAGCAACAATATTTTTTATCCTTAGCCATTACATTGCTGATGCCCATATGCCATTTCATTGTGATAAGCGCAAATTTTCAGAAGGTGCAGATATTCACGCGAGAGTAGAAGGGGTTTGGGAAAAAGAAGTTAAGAAATTCTATCCTATTGATTCAGCATATGAGCGATTTATTTATGGTCCCAATAATTATCCTGTTTTGCAATCAGACAACAGTTATCAGCAATCGATTCTTTATAGATGTGAAGAAGAGTTAAAAAAGCGACCATTTCACATTACGTGGGGAAATGGAAATAGTAATGTATGGGATTTCATGAACGCAGTTTGCGAATACTCCTATCTACTCTCTTACAGTTTTATCCCGTCCGGATATGATCACATGAATGTTACTTCCGCGAATTGGAAAAAGGTACCGGGACAAACACTCCCATTTCAAGAATTCAGTGTCGCAATTCTCTCTGATGCTATTGATTCAATTGCACGGGTTTGGTTACGAGTGTGGAGAAAATATCAGAAGTGGGAAAAGAAACAGCATTAGCAAAAAAATGAAATATTGAAGGAAAAGCAAGTCTATGCCAATCGAGTTAATGGTGGATATGGACATCTTTACGACAGAACCACCTGATCTCAAATCGAGGGGGAGCTATAGATTTAAATTTGATGACCAAGAGGCGGTTAGGCGCGAATACCATATGAATATTCTCCCTGTGTTGGATAAGTACCTCCTAAACCTATATGTTTATACCGAACCGCAGTAATAGTTGCTAATAGACAATAAGTGCATTACATTAAACGCATACCACATTCTACTACTGGCAGTATTTATTACTTCTGATGCTCAAGATTGTTTTAAAGCGTCTAACATTGGAGTAAAAATCTCAACTTTACACATAACTTTATATATGAAGTCTTCTTCGGGAAGATTCAAATCTAAGTTTTAACTAACGCCTGAGGTGTGAATAATCAATGCCTTGACAAGGGGGAATTATGAGTAATCCATTAGTAGCTTTTGATCCGACAGAACCATCGGCTGTTATCAGGTTTGATGTACCTTTACCAGCATTCTTTGATGGAAAACATGTTATTGATATAAACATTAAAGATAAAGATTGGATAGCTCCTATTCAATCTTATCTGAGTGCTGAAAATAAAGCAATTGAAGAGGAGGCAACAGGATCTGCTTCATCATCAACCAAGCCTGATAAACCAGTTTATAATAAAATGAAACATTTCTATGATGAGAGTAAGCTAAAGGTTCCCAGGGAGTTGCGAACGGCACTTAAGCTGTCTCCAACAGAAAGAATTATACGCAGCGTGGGAGAGGATACAATATTAAACGTTCCGGTGGAATTGCATGAAAAATTTGGGGGACTGAAAGAGGGCGAAGAAAAGCTAAGCATTAGAGCCGCTGACCTTAGAAAACTTGATGCCGATGTGGTAGTACCCAACATAAGTGTAAACAGAAAAATGAATATGGTATATAACATAGCTGTGATGCCTACAGTAGAGATGCCAACGTTTGATATTCACCAAATACCAAGAATAGTATTAATAGAAAGATATCGACTGGAGAATTATTTAGGCAATTATGGTCTGGGGAAAACAATATCTTCATTTTACGTGCACCCAAAATCTAAGGTTAATATTTCAATTAAGTCCTGGAAAAAAACAGCCACATCCTATGAAGAAGCATCATCAATCTTTGATTCTATAACAGAGAAATCATCGGATAATTTTACTGAATCATTTAATTCAGTAAGAAGTCATACCACAACACTCTCAGCTGATTTACAATTCTCTTCAGAGGTAAAAGGAAAGGCAGGGTTTCTTGGGATCGGTAAAGTCGAAGCAAGCGCCGGTGTAAAAGGTAGCACAACTGCCACCCGCACAGATTTTGCTAAAGACGTAAGTCATACAGTTTCCTCCCATGCGAGCGCAAGCTCAGCACGAAGGGACTTGCAACACAGTGTTACATCATCAGTAGATACCGTAACAGGAGAAAAAGAATCAATTGTCAGGGAGATCACAAATCAAAATTCAGGGCATGTACTGAATTTCTTGATAAGAGAACTCAATCAGGAGTATTATTCAATCCAGGTCTTAAAAGATGTACGAGTTGCGTTTATCGTTGGGGGAAACCTGGTAGAAGAAGTGCCCCTCTATGACATAGATGAGGTTTTAACAAAATATATTGGTGCTACAAAAGTAAAAAGATATCGAGATTATATTTTACAAGAATATAGCTATATCAAAGATTATGAGGGGGTTAGAAAATCATTAATTAAACTTCACAAATATACTGACGATCGTCATTTCACAGATACTGGTTTGGCTGCCAGAAATTATGATACATCAAAGCATTACATTTTATTAAACCAGGATAAAAATAATACAGGGGTTATTGTTGGTGGCCGGATTAATGGTGCAGAGTTGGCCGTTGAAGGGATTCCTATTTCTGTAACAAAGGTTGTTCTGAAAACAGATGGAGTGGTATGCAGTTCACTACTTGATCCAGGTGATGCATTAGACAGTTATTCTAAAGAGTTTCAAGCAGAGGAATTACGAACTGAAACATTACTGAATGATCTAACACTGGAAGAAATTGAAAAAAACAAATTGGCTCGAGACATTATTGAGAATGGCCCGGATGAAGAAGTGGAGCGATTTGAGAAAATCTATGGTGCAGATAGCTTTGAGGTGATCCCTGGAGATGTAGATAGAGGAGATGCTGGATAAGCATATCATAGCTCCATAGTTCTGAGGCAATTGATTTTGCCTGAACATACCTTATAAATTACAATTAATTGATGAGGGGAAATTATGAACAAAGAAAAATGGCTGGCAAGGGCAGAAATTATCGATGCGCTTCGCATTATCCCGAGATTGATGCTGCTGGGCTTCATCTGTTTCTATGTATGGTACATTATATATGTAACGAAGTGGTATTTCGGAATTACAGATACCGGCCTATCTATATCCAGCACAGCATTTATTACGTCAACAATTACCGCAATTGGTGCCATGTTCACCTGGTTTGGGGGGAGTGTTTATATGCATACTGGGAGAGAATGGGGTC
>JAUUZT010000188.1 GCA_030589825.1 Dehalococcoidia bacterium | reverse complement strand
GTCGGCGCCCATCGGAGACTCTCCCGTCTTGTCTGTCCATGCCAGCCCAAAATCTATTACGGCTATCGCCGGTGTTTTTCCAAAACCACAGCGTTCTCCATATCCACGTTTTTCATAGAAATCCTTCATTTTGGGATAGCGCTCTAGCCATCTTGTCATAATTTCTTTATCTCCTGGTTTATTTAACAGGCAAGACAGGGATATTTCTTTCCTTTAGATATTGCTTTGCCTGGGGTATGGATATCTCTCCAAAGTGGAAAATAGAAGCAGCCAGTACTGCTGATGCCTTACCGATGGTTACCGCTTCATAAAGATGTTCCAGTTTACCGGCTCCGCCTGAAGCGGTAACAGGTATCTTTACTGCTTCGGCAACCGCGCTGGTCATTTCCAGGTCATAGCCCTCCTTAGTTCCATCAGCGTCTTTGCTGGTAAGCAAAATTTCTCCAGTCCCGAGTTCTTCAACCTGCCTGGCCCAGTCAACAATGTCCATTCCTGTAGCCTCATTGCCTCCCCTTACCACTACCTCTCATCTTGGAAGGTGGCTCCCTGGTTGGTTCTTTCGTCCATCGATGGCAACAACCAGCCTGTTTTTTCCAAGCTCGTGTGCAGCCTGGCTTATGAGTTTGGGATTCTTAACGGCAGCGGTATTTATTGACACTTTATCTACACCGATATTGAGTAGTGCCTTCATGTCGTCGATATTTCTGATGCCTCCGCCAACAGTGAAAGGAACGGTGACCTTATCCGCGACCCTCTTTACCCATTCAAGCCTTGTTCCCCTGTTCTCTATAGTGGCAGCAATGTCGAGGAAAACCAATTCATCAGCGCCCTCAACACAATATGCCGTCGCTGCCTCAACGGGGTCTCGTGCGTCCAGGAGGTTTACAAAGCGCACTCCTTTTACAACCCTGCCGTCTTTGATGTCAAGACAGGGAATTATCTTTACCTGTTTCATTTTTAATGTCTCTCCTTCGTTTCTGCTAAATCTATGTTAATTTCTGTTATGGTTTCACTTCTTTACATATTATATTGAAGTAATAACCATTGATTGTTGCTATATATTAAATAGGTAGTTGATTATGTCTCCATCCTGAACGATGTAATCCTTGCCTTCTGTTCTCAACAGGCCTTTTTTTCGGGCTTCGCTCATGTTTCCACAAAGTTCAAAATCGGCAAAGCTCATCACTTCGGCTCGGATGAAGCCTCTTTCTATATCTGAATGTACTTTCCCTGCGGCCTGTGGGGCAGTGGTGTTATTGGAAATGGTCCAGGCTTTTGCCTCATCTGCTCCTGTGGTAAAGAAGGAAAGGAGCCCCAGCAGGCTATAGGAACTCTTGATGACCCTGTCCAGGGCTGGTTCATCAAGACCCATAGTGTCACGAAATTCCCTGGCACTGGAATCATCAAGCTGACTTAATTCCATCTCCAGTTTGCCACAGATGGCTACTACAGCGAATTGGTGATGAGTTTCCCTTATCTCATTTTCGAGTGTTGCAGACAGTGATAGTTGATCTTCTCCAATATTCAGTATGATCATCATTGGTTTTATAGTGAGAAACTGGTAGTTTTGTATAGCCTTGAGTTCATGTTGATTAAAGGTCTGCTGCCTTATTGGGATGTCGTTTTCCAAATCTTTCTTGACTCTATTTAGTAAGCTTTGTTCCTTCAAATACGATTCACGTTCTGTTACCTTGGCTTTTTTTAATGCTGAGTCTATTTTGTTAAGTCTTCTTTCAATGATGGTAAGGTCCGAAAAGGCAAGCTCCAGGTCCAGTGTGCTTATATCTCTCTCTGCATCAATATTGCCTTCAGCATGAACTATATTTTTATCATCGAAAGTTCGCACTACCTGCAGCAGGGCATCAGCAGTAGTTAAATAATTAAGAACTTCTCCGACTATTTCTCCTTTATTGCTGACAGCCTTTAGTGAAGCACCAATATCGACGTAGTTTACTTCGGCAGGAGTGGTTTTTTTGGGGTGGAATGCCTCAGTTAAAGCGCGAAGACGTTGATCGGGTACCTTGGCCATGCCTATATTTGGGTGTAGGGAGGAAGAATAAGCAGTAACCTCTGCATTGCCTTTTGTCAGTGTATTAAAGATGGTAGTTTTGCCGCTTTTTGCCAGTCCAATGATAGCGACTTTCATGCCTTAAGTTTACCATATTTTTTCGTCCCGAACTTCCGTATGCTGGTGCTGGCTCTATGCTAAAATAATCTGCGATGTTCTATATTCTGTATGGTTTGGATGATTTTTCGCTGGGCCAGTATATTAATCAAATAAAGGAAGGGCTGGGTGACTCGGAGATGCTGGAAGTTAATACCAGCATGCTGGATGGCGGAAAGTTGACCGAGAATGAACTAAAAAATAACTGCTATGCTATGCCATTTTTGTCACCTTACCGACTGGTTATAGTTAATGGTCTGTTGGGGCAGTTTGAGTTCAAACGAGAAAAACAGCAGTCTGCCAACAGCGGTACGGGAAGAGCAGGAAAGAGATTGAAGGAGTGGCAGAATTTGGAGGAAATTATCCGGAAAATGCCACAGAGCACTGTATTGATACTGGTTGATGCTGAGATAAAAGGCATGAATCCCTTGTTGAAGAAACTTGTGCCATTGGTGAAGGAACTTAATGCACCACTGAAGAAACCTGAGTTACTGGCGGAAGTCAGAGGATTTCCTTCGCTCAAGTGGGCAGAGTTGAGAGACTGGGTGCAGAGTCGTGTAACCGGGGAATCTGCGGATATATCCAATAGAGCGGTTACGCTGTTGATTGAGCTTATCGGCAGCAATCTTTGGGTCATGAATAATGTAATTCAACAGCTTTTGCTCTATGTGCAGGGACGTACTATCAATGAGAAAGATGTAGCGGATTTGGCAGACTACAGCAGGGAAAGCAACATCTTTTTACTGGTAGATGCGATTGTTGAGGGCAAGAGCAAGGTAGCGCAAAAGATGCTTTATCGGATGTACCAGTCAGGTTCTTCTCCTTCTTATATACTGTCCATGATAACCCGGCAGTTTCGTCTGATAGCGCAAGCCCTGGAACTTGCCCCCGGTTTGTCAGTGTGGCAGATGCAGACCAAGTTGGGGGTTTCAGGCTATCCACTGGAAAAAACACTCAAACAGGCAAAGTCGTATAAT
>JAUUZT010000068.1 GCA_030589825.1 Dehalococcoidia bacterium | reverse complement strand
TAGGATCAATCTCAAGAGGCAGATCACCCGTCCCAACAAAGGGCATCTCCTCTAATGTAAATCCATAATCACGTAAAAGATAGGAAGCCTGATAAAGTCGGTGCTGCCGCATTATAGGAGTGGGGGGGCGATTCTCTAAAGGTGTATCAGGGATCGGATTGAAAGCTGAGAAATAGACACGTGCAATACCCATTTGTTGATGTAATTTCTCAGTTGTAGCTAAAAGTTCAAGGTCGCTCTCATCAACTCCTCCAACAACAAATTGAGTGGCGGATGAGGGCCAACGCCCTTTCCAGCTTGTGTGAGGGGATTGTACTTTACGTATTTCCTCGATCCAACGCAGAGGTTGTATTAATTCCTCTAGAAAATCCTTCTTTGGGGCTAATTTTTGTAAATGTGGGGTATTAGGGGCTTCTAGGTTTACAGATACACGGTCAGCCAGCATCATAGCTTGTTTGACCTGCGCCTTCTGGACCCCCGGCATTATTTTAAGATGTAAATATCCGCGATAGTTCATCTTATTGCGTAATATATCTGCAGTAGCTAGAATTTGATCTTGTGTGCGTATACCACCGCCAACAACACCTGAACTCAAGAAAAGGCCCTCGGTTATTTTTGCGCGATGCATGTTCATGAAAAGCCGAGCTAGTTCCTCGGGCTGAAAACTAGCTCGGCGAAAGTCGCGTCCAGAACGAAATGGACAATAATAACAATTGCGCTCACAAACTGAGGTCATTAAGGTCTTGAGCAGAGATATCCGCTTACCATTAGGCAAAGCAGCGCTGCTAACATCAATAGAATGACTTTTCCGAGTCGACAATTGTGGACAACCCACATCTTCGGCAGGCTCTAGGTGCATTTGTCGGCTCAAAATTTCCAATTTGGATAAATCGCTCATATGTTCTATTATAGCACAAGTTGATAGCTCTTTGAAGAAATTGCTTTATATTTATTCCTGTTGTACACTGGATGGTATGAATTTTTATGGCATGCAATGTTGCCCAATAAAATAAATTTACGATCTATGTTACGAGTGGGGTAAAAGGTATCCAATTAGCACAAAAGCTAATAAATGAATAAGAACATAAAACGGCAATCAATACAATTCTCATGGTAGCTGGTGTGCCAGTAATGAATAATATCGTTACTTAATAAGGAACAATCCAAGCTTCCAATCACCCATAAAACAGAAGTGGTTATCGATGTACTTCCAGGCAAAGGTCCTCTTGGCGGTATTTACACTGGCTTACTAGCTTCGAAATCCCCTTACAGCCTTGTAGTAGGCTGCGATATGCCATTTTTAAACATTAGTCTTCTCCGCTACATGATAAGCCTAATACAGGATTTTGATGCCATAGTCCCACAATTAGAAACAGGTAAAATTGAGCCCCTGCACGCAATCTATTCAAGACGATGCACAAGTATAATACAAACACAATTAGAGCATGAACAACTAAAAATAAGCCAAACCCTAGACCTGTTACATGTTAAATATATCCCACGGGAAGAGTGCAAGAAATTTGATTCCCACCTCCTAAGCTTCTTTAATATTAATTCTCCATCTGATCTTAGACGTGCTTCAAAGATAGCAGAAAATACTCAAACATAAAATACCAAACTTAGGTACTTAAGCATGCTAAAAGGAGAGTTATTCCCAAATAATTAACTGGCAACAAGAACCATCTCTTGACGGTACAATGATAATATAGATATACTTCCTACACTATGCACGAGGAAAGGCAATGAGGAAAGGCAATATAGATTAGGAGAACAAAAATCTAATAAATAAAGGAGGAGCATTCAGAGTAATGGCATTTAAATCACCTAAAGATACCGTAACAGCAATGGAAGGGATTGGGGTAGCCAAAGCAGGGCTATCAAGCAGTCGCTTGCTAACTCTAGGCTTTTTAGCTGGCGCTTTTATCGCTTTTGGCGCACTATTGGCAGTCGTCGTTGGTGGCGGAATACCAGGCATTAAAGAAGCTAATCCTGGGTTACAAAAATTCATTTTTGGCGCAGTGTTCCCTGTCGGAATAATGTTTGTTGTAATTGCGGGAGCGGAACTGTTTACTGGTAACACCGCCTGCCTTATGCCAGCCGTGCTTTCTAAAAAAGCAAAGTGGTCTGGTCTTTTAAAAAATTGGACTTTATCATATACAGGTAATTTCTTGGGATCCCTCTTCGTGGCCTTTTTCTTAGCCTATGCAACTCATTTACTACTTAAAGACCCCTGGATAGGAACTATTGTTGGAATCGCTGAAGGAAAAGTGGCACAAGGCTTCATGCCTCTCTTTTTCAAGGGCATAGGTTGCAACTGGCTTGTTTGCCTGTCAGTATGGCTTGCAGTTTCCTCGGACAATGTAGTCGGTAAGATATTTGGCTTATGGTGGCCCATCATGGCCTTCGTTGCACTTGGTTTTGAACACAGTATAGCCAACATGTTCTTTATTCCCGCAGGAATGTTCTATGGCGCCAACGTTACTGTAGGTCAATTCCTGTTTACCAATCTGCTTCCTGTTACTCTCGGTAATATAATTGGAGGCGCTTTCTTTGTAGGAACGCTCTACTGGTATCTCTACGGCGAGCGTGCAAAATAAGTTACTATTACTAAAACTGAAACGATGAAAAGAAGGGGAATGGTTAATGTTAACCATTCCCCTTCTTAAATAAGCAATTTATCGCCTATTTACAACTTCTTAATTTCAATTTAGTTTCGCAACCTTAACCGCTGCAACCTTAAGTTCCGGTATTTTTGCTACAGGGTCCAATGCATCATTAGTAAGCAGGTTAGCTGCTGCTTCTTTGAAATGGAACGGGATAAACACCTGTCCTTCATTAACTATATCAGTAAGCTTCACTTTTACCTCTATCTCACCTCGACGTGAACTTACCTTAACCAGTTCTCCATCAGCTACACACAGAGTTTCCCCATCAGAAGGATTCATCTCCACAAACCCTTCTTTGACAATATTATTTAACGCCTTTGCTCGCCGAGACAAAGATCCCGTATGGAAATGCTGGAGAATTCTACCAGTATTAAGTAAAAACGGGTATTCTTCATCAGGCAATTCAGCAGGTGGAATGTACTTTACAGCTGAAAATAGCCCTTTTCCGTTTGCTCGGTTAAACTTTTCCCCATAGAGAAAAGGAGTACCCTCATGGTCTCGATTAAGGCAAGGCCACTGTAATCCGTCACCCTCCAACCTGTCAAAGTGAATTCCCCCATAGATAGGAGTCACCGCTGCAATCTCATCCATCACCTCAGACGGTGATTGATAATCCATCGGGCAATCCATTCTCTGGCTCAGTTCACAAATAATCTTCCAGTCCTGTTTGCTCTGACCAGGTTCCTTAATTGCCCGGCGAACACGTTGGATTCGTCGTCCTGTATTCGTAAAAGTCCCCTCTTTCTCAAGAGAGGTAACTCCAGGTAGTACCACATCCGCCAGTTCTGCTGTCTCGGTCATGAAAACATCTTGAACTACCAGGAAATCCAGCTTCTCCAGGCCCTCTCGAACATGGTTCAAATTAGGATCACTCAGCATGGGGTTCTCCCCCATGATATAAAGCCCTTTTACCTTCCCTTCCGCGGCAGCATTCATAATTTCAACCACAGTCAAACCAACTTCATTAGATAATTTCGCTCCCCATGCCTTTTCAAATTTTTCCCGAACTGATTGGTCAGTGACCTTTTGATAACCACTATAAACATTGGGCAAAGCTCCTAAATCACAAGCGCCCTGAACATTACTCTGCCCTCGTAATGGATTCACCCCAGTTCCCTCCCGGCCAATATTCCCTGTAAGCATCGCCAAGTTCGCTAAAGATAGTACATTGTCGGTTCCTGTAGTATGCTGGGTAATTCCCATTGCAAAAACAATCGAACCCCTTTCAGCACTAGCATACATTCTGGCTGCCGCGGTTAGCTTTTCCTTAGAAATTCCCGTAATCTCTTCAACTATCTCAGGGGTGTACTCAGCAACAATCTTCTTAAACTCATCAAAATTCTCTGTACGACTCTCAATGAACTGCCGATTATACAAACCTTCACTGATAATGATATTCATCAAACCATTAATCCAAGCAACATCGCTACCGCCTCTTTGCCTCATCCACACGTCTGCATACCTCGCCATTTCAATTTCACGTGGGTCTACCACGATCAACTTGAGGTTATTATATGTAACCATGTGCTTGATATAATCACCTATCACAGGATGGGTTTCGCTGGTATTAGAGCCTGTGATTAGTACAACATCCGACTTCCCAAATCCACGAACTGAATTCGTCATTGCACCACTACCAAAAGCCTTTGCAAGCCCTGCTACAGTGGAGGCATGACAAAGACGAGCACAGTGATCAACACTATTTGTTCTAAAACAGGAACGAATAAATTTTTGAAACAGATAATTCTCTTCATTTGTACATTTTGCCGAGGAAAGACCTGCAAGAGAATTATTTCCATGTTTATTTCCCAGTTCCTTGAAGTTACTAGCGATATAATCAAGTGCCTCATCCCAGCCTACTTCTTCAAATTTACCATTCCTCTTGATCAATGGATTCGTTAGCCGATCAATATGATTGACATAATCTAAGCCAAAACGACCCTTAACACAAAGATGCCCCTTATTATCGACTCCATCCTCAACTCCATAAACCCTTACCGGTTTATTATCCTTTATGTTCAATTCTAACTGACAACCGACGCCACAATATGGGCACGTGGTTTCCACTTTCTGAAACTCCCAATCCCTTCCCTGGAAGCGAGCCATCTTCTCAGTTAAAGCTCCAGTGGGACAAACCTGAAGACATGCACCACAAGAAACGCATTCAGTCTGTGCCAATGACTCATTCAATCCGGTTCCAACAGCAAGCTTCGGGCCACGGTTGGTAAATTCAATTATATTTTGCCCTGCAATCTCAGCACACGCCCGTACACAGCGTCCACAAAGAATACACTTGTTCGGATCTCTTTCTATCACCTCACTTGAATCATCAACTGGCTCGATTTCCTTGTTTATTGGAAACCGCACCATATCAATCCCAAATTGATAAATCAGATCCTGCAATTCACATTTACCATTGCTTTCACAAGTTAGACAATTATGTTCATGCTCAGACAAAATCATCTCTAATTGCAACCGCCGTAACTGATTCAGTTCTTCATCTTCCGTTATAACTTCCATCCCATCAGCTACAATTGTGCAACAGGCTGGAACCAGCCCTCGCATGCCCTTGACTTTAACCAGGCAGAGTCGACAGGCACCAACAGAGCTTAAACCCTCTTTATAACATAGATGTGGAATTTTATAGCCAAGTCTTTCACATGCATCTATCAGATTAACCCCCTCTTCAACCTCTTGTCCTTGCCCATTAATGAGTATGTTCACCATCTTATCTCGCTCCTTTACTTTAGTCCGGCATCGCATCGAAGACATCTCGCC
>JAUUZT010000180.1 GCA_030589825.1 Dehalococcoidia bacterium | reverse complement strand
AGTATGCATTCAGCCCTTCTTTCGTACTTATTAGAGAATATTATGGGAGGCTTCCTCTATACCATATAGATCTCTACCGTCTAAACAACATAGAGGAAATTGAAGACCTGGGGTTAGAAGAGTATTTATACGGTAATGGTATTTGTGTAATCGAATGGGCCAGAAAAGGATTACCTGTACTACCTCATGACCATCTTCTCATTGAGTTAAATTATGTTTCAACTTACGAGACAAAACGCGATATCAGCCTTCTCCCTAAAGGTAAACGCTATTTGGATTTAATTCAACAACTCACACCAATTATAAATAAAGAGAAAACATGGAATTAGCACTGAATACATCTTCTGAAAACAATAGTATTGCCATATCCCAAGAAGGTGAAGTCTTGAACAAAATGGTGTGGCTGTCCAGTCATAATGAAACAGTAGAATTGATTCCAAATTTAGACCGTCTGCTAAAGGAGACTCAAGTAAAAGCCGACCTGCTCCAAGCCATAATTGTAGCTATAGGCCCCGGAAGATTTAACAGTTTAAGGGTTGGATTGAGCATAGCTAAAGGTTTATCTTTTTCACTTGATATTCCCCTAATTGGTATAAGCACACTAAACGTGCTGGCTTATCCCTTCGCTAATACAAAATTGCAGATATGCCCAATCCAAAAAGCCAATCGCAATAATATTGCTACAGCTTTTTACCAGCAAAGGCATAAATGGCAATGTATAAAACCAGCCTATCTTACTACTCTTGAACTCCTCTATAATCAAGTGGAGCACCAAACACTTTTTTGTGGCGAAATCGACGACGATACGGTAAATGAAATAAAGCAAAATCTGGGTTCTCTTGCTGTAATATCTAATGCTCCCAGGATTTCTCATATAGCTTCCTTAGCTGCACTAGGTTGGAAACGATTCATCAATGGTGAGCAAGATAACATAGCCACTCTACAACCTTTATACCTTCGTCCTCCTCACATAACTGAACCTCGAAAGAAGAATGCCATCCCCACACAAATCCAATCTCATAATTTAAATCATACAAACAGCGACTCTCCTCAAAAAGAATAAGAGTCCTGTGAATATATTTAAACAAGATATAAAATGAAAATACGAACAACGGAGATAATAAATGATAGACCGGAAGATTTTAGTCTTTGTTTTGCTTGTGGTAAAGATAATCCTATAGGCTTAAAATTAAACTTTATATATAATGGAAAAGAGGTCAAATCAGAATTTATACCAGGTAAATATCACCAAGGTTGGAAAAATATCATCCACGGCGGTATTCTGTACACTCTTCTAGATGAGGCGACGGCTTACGCCGTTTTATGTAATGGAATTGATTCCTGTGTAACAGTAAAAAGTCAGATAAAATTTATTAACGTAGCCCCCGTAGAGGTTCCTATTCAAATTTCTGCTCAAGTTACTAATACTACTAAAAGATTAATTGAAGCCGAGGGGGTACTTTGCCTTAAAGATAATACTGTTGTTGCTAAAATAAAGTCTCTTTTCTACATAATGGGACATACAAATAAGGCCGTAATATGTAATATGGATAGAGTTATCGCTGATTCGGCAGGGGTTCATTTTACAGCTTGGCAAGAAGTCTTCAGCAGCAGAGGTGTAAAATTCACTAAAGATGAATTTACCAAATTCTTCAACACCTGCCCTGTCTCAATAATTCATAGAGTTATGGGAGAAAACCTGTCCAAGGAATTTATCAATGATTTATTACAGGAAAAAGAAAGAATATACTATAAGAAATTGAAGGGGAATGTCAGGGCTTTTCCCGGTGCAATAAATCTACTTAAGGTAATCAAAGAATCTAATTCCAAGGTTGCATTAATTAGCTCAGCATCAATGAAAAGTATAGAGCTCATCTGCATCGAATTAAAACTGGAGGGAGTATTTGATACCATTATTTCTAACCGAGATGTGACTGAAAACAAACCAAGTATAAAAGCATTCCTTTTTGCTGCCGAGAAACTGGAAGTAAAACCAGAAAATTGTGTTGTAATCGAGGACTCCCCATTTGGAATTCAATACGCAAAGAGAGCTGGAATGAAATGCCTTGCAGTAGCCAATACTTATGATATGCAAGAACTTAAAGCAGCTGATAGGGTTATTAATTCCCTGGAAGAGATAGATTTAATCAGATTAATGTTCAAACTATCACAAAAATAATGAATACAAAGAAAGGTGTAATAAAATGGAAAGAAGTCTAGTTCTAATTAAACCTGATGCTATACAAAGAGGATTGACAGGAGAAATTATCACCCGCCTTGAAAAAAAAGGGCTTAAACTAGTAGCTATAAAAATGATTCACCTGGATAGAAGCCTCGCTGAAAAACATTATGCCATTCACGAAGGCAAGCCATTCTTCAAGGATTTGGTCTCTTTTATAACATCAAGTCCAATAATAGCCATAGTTTTCCAAGGAGATAATGTGGTTAATATAATAAGACGCTCGATGGGAGAAACAAATCCAGCGGAATCGGCTTCAGGCACTATCAGGGGGGATTATGCAATTAGCATCGAACACAACCTTATACACGGTTCGGACTCTTCTCAGAACGCTGCTAAGGAAATTGGTCTTTTCTTCTCTAGCGGAGAAATTCTTGATTATTCCAGAGACATTGACAGATGGACTTAGAATTAATATCCCTGTTTATTGAATTCTGACTACTGCAGGGGCTGCAGCCCATAGCTTATCAAGCTTATAATAATCCCACTCCGTTATCGTCATTACATGGACAATAACTGACCCAAAGTCTGCAAGCATCCAGCCCGATTGAGGGGTGCCCTCTTTATGCTGAGGAAGAATACCATTATCTTTAATGGAATCAAGTATAGCTTGCCAAATAGCCTCAAGTTGGCGGTCGCTTTCAGCACTGCATAGCACGAAATATGAAGCAAAGGAGCATTTTTCTGCCACATTGAGCATCACAATATCTCTGGCTTTCTTTTCAGAAGCCATTTCAACAGCTAAATGGGCAATATCTTCAGCTTTCAGTAAAGACCAATCCTCCTTTTTTTTTATTGTATCATTTAACATAGAAACAACAAAACTTCGAGACTTAACATTTACTTAAACATTCCGTGTCATAATCCCCTATCAAGCTTACTTTTTAAACATTTTTATATATCTATTCGATCTCTGTTATAATTAGCTTAGAATATTATGAGCACAAAGAAGAAAAAGCAACAACGAAATAGTTTCATCTACATGATACTTATAGTAGTAACATTAGGTATCATACTCACTTTCATCCCGT
>JAUUZT010000160.1 GCA_030589825.1 Dehalococcoidia bacterium | reverse complement strand
GAATGACATCTGACTATCTGGTAATATTTTAGATTATTGGAATCAATGATTATAAGGAGGTAGCAGTTAATGATTTATATAGAAGCATCACTCAGGGTAGTTCCGGGCAAAATGAATGAATTGATGGAGGTATTTGAGAAGGAATTTCTGCCAGAAGGTAAAAAAGTAGGAATGAATTTGGTTGCTCAGTGGCGTACCAACGTTGGCACCCTTGATGAGGTTGTTGACCTCTGGGGCTATGATGACCTGGCACAAATGCAGCGGGTGCAGGAAGCAAGGGCAAAAAGTCCGGAATTCTTGAAAGCCGCAGGTCATCTCAGGGCTCTCATTGCATACGAGGAAACCAGGCTCATGACTCCGACGTCACTATCGGCGATGAAATGATAAAGAACTGTATAACAGGGTGATATCTGCATGGGAAGCAAGAAATCGTATTTACGCTTGATATATTTTTCAAGTTGACAGCGGTGAATATTTGTTGGATAATTTGCGACTTGAAAGAGTAATCATCCGGTTAAAGGGAGGGAACTGACTATGAACAGTAAGATATTGAGATTTACAGTTGCCATTATTTTAGTTTGCTCATTGTTACTTGTCTCATTTGGAAGTGTGGCTGCAGCTCCACCACCTGATGGAGCTCCGGGCTTAGCACGTTCTATTGAGGTCAAGGAGCGTCATGCGGAAACGTTACTGGGAGTCAGCGGTGTTGCTGGTGTTGGTGTAGGGCATAATAAGGCTGGTAACCCGGCAGTTATTATCTTCACTGAAACACCCGGAGTACGTGGCTTACCTGCTTTTCTGGATGGCGTACCTGTTGTTACACGGGTAAGTGGAAAAATCTTTGCTCAACCAAGACCAGATAATCCAGGGAAACCGCCAAAGCCAGATGAACCAGACTTGACGCCAACAGATCGTTGGCCTCGTCCCGTCCCGATAGGAGTTTCTACTGGCCATCCAGACATAACGGCGGGTACCATTGGAGCGAGAGTTACAGACGGCACTAATGTATATGCCCTGAGTAACAACCATGTTTATGCTAATGAAAACAGTGCTGATATAGGAGATGCAGTTCTTCAACCTGGCGCTTACGATGGCGGCATAAATCCTGATGATAGCATTGGGACCCTCTATGATTTTGTTCCTATAGATTTAAATGGCAGTAACATGGTTGACGCGGCTATAGCTCTCTCATCTACAGGTGATATTGGTAATGCAACTCCTGCCGATGGCTATGGTGCTCCTAAATCCGGGACTGCCGATGCTTTCATTGGTATGAAGGTCATAAAATATGGCAGGACAACTGGGCAAACCAAGGGACGAGTCTACGCTATCCATGCCACAGTCAATGTTTCGTATGATTTTGGGGTAGCGCAATTTGTGGAACAGATTATAATTACGTCGGGGACTTTCAGTGCAGGTGGTGATTCCGGTTCACTGGTAGTCGTAGATTCTAAGAGGTCTGAAGATCACCATAAAGCTATTGGTCTCTTGTTTGCGGGCAGTTCTCTCTATACTATAGCTAATCCTATTGAGCCGGTGCTCAGTGCTTTTGGAGTTACTATTGACGGAGAATAGTATAAACAAGCTTTAAGAGATAATAAGCTATGGGGGAAGAGGCATCAGCCTCTTCCCCTGTTAATTTAAGAAGGCCTGAAATGACTGATGTAGATATCAAAGATGTTTTGAAGAGACATGCTAACAAACTTATGACGGTACCTGGTGTAGTGGGTGTAGCAGAGGGCAGAACGCATGGAAAGCAATGTATCAGTATATTCGTTATTGACAGTAAAGCTGAGTCATTAAAGCTTCTTCCGAATAACATTGAGGGTTACTCAGTCAATATCGAAGAAAGCGGCGAGTTTCGAGCACTCGATAGCTAGTTTTATAAATTAATATTCTTTTTATAGATTGATAGAACTTCGGTACCGTTCCGAATCTATGGATAGAAAGAGGGAATGAGCAGTTCACGTAATTCCTCACCCTGAACTTGTGGAACGGAACCATCTTCCTGATATTGTGGAATTTAAAAACTGACTCATGTTAGAATCAACCGCTAACAGCCACAACTTTGAAAGCAGGAAAGGTAAATTTAAATGTTTTCGGACAGGGATGAAATCACAGATGTAGTAGTAATCGGAAGCGGATTTGCTGGTCTTGCAGCCGCAATTGAAGCACGCAATGCAGGAGCCTCCGTAATCATCCTGGAGAAGATGCTTGCTCCCGGTGGAAACTCAATCATCAGCGATGGAGGAATTGCCGCTGCTGGAACTGAAATGCAGAAAAAACGGGGGATTAAGGATTCCCCTGAGCTCATGTACAATGACATGCTTAAAGCTGGTTTATCGTTAAATTATCCTGAGATGGTCCGGGTAGTAACCGAAAAATCAAACGAAATACTGCGATGGTCAATTGACTATCTGGGCGTAGAATATATGGACAGAGTTGATATATTCGGAGGGCACTCGGTTCCCCGCTGTTATACTCCCGTGGGAGTTTCCGGTTCAGCTATTATAAAACGGCAACTTTTAAAGTTGGACGAGGTGGGAATAAAAGTCAGGACGAACTCATATTTTAAGTCTTTTATTAGAGACTCTGAGGGAAAGATTAACGGGGTATTAATTCGTAGTAATTATAATCACAAGGATGCAGAGAGCGGAATTGACAGCCGTATTAGAGCAGAAAAAGGAGTGATTCTTGCTACGGGTGGTTTTGGCAGTGATGTACAGTTTCGTGTTGCTCAAGACCCAAGGTTAACTGAAAAAATTGACACCACAAATAAGCCATTTGCAACTGCTGAGGCTTTGAAAGAGGCATTAAGAGTTAATGCAATGCCGGTTCACCTTTCGTATATTCAACTGGGCCCCTGGGGGACGCCGGATGAAAAAGGTTATGGGGTTGGTGCCCGTTTCTCAGATTACATCGTATTCCCATACGGGATAGTTATAGAACCGGGTAGCTGTAAGCGAATCGTCAATGAACTGGCTGACAGGAAAACTATGTCTGATGCCCTGCTCAATACAGGTCATCCGTGTATTGGAGTAGCCGATGCAAAAGCAGTTGAAAAATCTGGCTGGAACATTAGCTCTTGCCTGGAGAAAGGCATTGTAAAACAATTTAATCAGCTTGAAGAATTTGCTTCTTTCTATGAGCTATCTTTGAATAATCTTAAGCTTACTGTAGATAGATATAACGGATATGTTGAGAATAGACTAGATGAGGAATTTCACAAACCGATATTAGCTGAAGCCTGTCCTATCTCCTCTCCTCCCTATTATGGTATCCGCACATGGCCCAAGGTGCACCATACTATGGGTGGGGTTCAAATTAATGTCAGGGGGCAGGTGCTCGACCTTGACCAGCATCCGATAAAGGGTCTTTACGCAGCGGGAGAAGTAGTGGGAGGAATCCACGGGGCATGTCGCCTGGGAAGCTGTGCCGTCACAGAGTGTCTCGTATTCGGACGTATTGCGGGGCGAAACGCCGCTACCAAGAATAATAGCTAGGTTAACAATTTAGCATTTATGTGATTGGGTAGCAGAATG
>JAUUZT010000031.1 GCA_030589825.1 Dehalococcoidia bacterium | reverse complement strand
CAGGCTCTATCGAAGTATGTTTCAAGTCTCCACTTACTGGTATCTGGGGAGAAGCACGTGCTGGAGGAGAATGGGGCAGCGCTTTGAAGAGAGCAGGCTATGATTTCCTGGTAATAGAGGGCAAGGCTAAAGAAGCGAAATACATTGTAATTCATGATAGCAAAGTAGAGATACGACCTGCGAAAGCCCTCAAAGGGAAAAGCTCGTCACAAAAAGAGGAGTTTCTCATAAAAAATGAACTCAAAGATGCCTCCTTTGAGTTTGTTGAAATAGGACCTGCAGGCGAAAACATGGTAAATCTTGCCTGTATTATGAGTAAATCCCGTGCATTTGGACGAGGAGGAGCAGGTGCAGTAATGGGGTCAAAGAATCTACTCGCTGTCGCAGTAAAAGGAAGCGGAGAAATTCCGATAGCCCATCCAGATGAGTTTATCGCAATCTGCAAAGAGTATTACAAAAAGGTTCTTGAGCTAACTGCAGGAAAAGGAATGGCACCAGATGGCACTACAGGTATGCTGGTTGGTTGTGACGATACAGGAGATATTCCAACAAAAAACTGGAGATCGAATTCATGGGGAAAAGGTGAGGAATTCTACGCTCACTTTAAAGATAAAAACCTTGTAAAAGCCGAACCCTGTTATAAAGGTTGCGTATTAAGATGTAAAAGAATTTGTAAAGTTGACTCAGGGCAATGGAAAACCCCACAACATGAAGGGGGTGAATATGAAACCATGTCCGCCTTCACTTTCTTTGTTTACAATGAAGATGTTGATGCTGCAGTACATGCAGATTATCTATGTAACGAGTATGGATTAGACACTATATCCACTGGCGCAGTAATCGCCTTCGCTATGGATTGCTATGATAACGGCATTATCACCGACATGAAGTCCGATGGTCTGAATTTATCGTGGGGAAATGCCGAAACCATGGTAACCCTGATAGACAAAATCGCCAACAATTCAGGTCTTGGAAAACTTCTAGCCAAAGGAGTCAGACAGGCAGCACAGGAGCTTGGTAATGGAGCTGACAAGCTGGCAATACACATCAAGGGGATGGAAGGACCCGCACACGATCCAAGATCAGGAAAAGCTCTGGCAATAACATACGCACTGGGTAACAGGGGCATGTGCCATATCCATCCAATTAATGCTGCAGCATATGACAACCGAAAAAACACTTTTGGACTACTTCCATACGGACTGACCGATCCTCAAACACTCGATCGCTGGGATGAGAAAGGCAAAGGAAAGGAAGCTAAGCTTCTCCAAGATTTCGGGGTTATACCAGACGTACTGGGCATTTGTAAGTTCTACATATTCCGAGGTATCGGACCAGATGAGTTGGGCAAGTTAATTACCACATTGACAGGTTGGGACGTCAACGGGCAAGATATTTTGGCTACAGGAGAGCGTGTATATAACCTTCAAAGAAAATTCAATGTGAGAGAAGGGATAAGGAAAGCAGATGACGTGCTTCCAGAGAGATGTCTCCAGATGCCAGAGTTCGGGAAATACTCGCTTATATCAGCATGCCAACTAAAAGACCCTCTAAGTATGATTGAAGAATGTTACCAAGCCAGAGGCTGGGACCAAGAAGGCATCCCTAAAAGTTAGAACGGCTAGTCTTTCTTTTTAAATACCATCTTGGTATTACCCAAGCAGTGCTGCCCAGAATAAAAGCCTCTGCAACTATAGAACCAGCACCCAAAAAAGCGACATCTTCCCAGAAATACCCGGGAAACAATCTAGGCAGATAGCCAGTACTTGCCCACCAGGGATTACTAAAAGCGAGATGGTGAAATTGGAGAAATAATTGTTCAAAATCAACCAAAATGGTAGTCAGTCCCATAATAACCATAACAGCCAGAGTCAGAGTACAACCATACCTCACTCCTTTTACCAAATCACACCAGTGACCCTTTTTCCACAACAAGAATGCTAATATATAACCAGCCAGATAAACTAAGCTAGCCAATAGAATTAAGTAATTAAGTAGAAACAGACGTCGAACATCGGCAAGATGAGTAAGTTCACGATTCTGTGTATTTTCCTGGTACAGTAAAATTTCCTCGCCGGATCTCCCCTGTATCATTAACTGGGGAGTTTCTACCCTGTAGTTGAAATAATCTACCAGCACTTTAGCAACCTCAGTCAATTGCTGTCTATCTATCCCTGTATCCTCACTTACAGCATATCTATCGAACCCATACTCATAAAGGCGAACACTATTAATCTCCAGTTGAATAGTGCCAGTAACGAGAGTCAGCGAAACACTCAAAATAAATAACTTGGCAGCAATACCCTTGAAAATCTTCAATTCAATCTCGCCCTATGGACAACGTACAGCATAAAACTGGCATGTTATAATTCACAATATGCCTAAGAAATTTACCCACCTTCACGTTCATACTGAATACAGCCTCCTCGATGGCATGTGTCACATCCCTCTTCTCATCGCCAGGGCCAAAGAACTTGGTATGGATAGCCTAGCCATCACTGACCACGGAGTGATGTATGGCATTATCGATTTTTACACTGCAGCTAAAGAAGCGGGTATTAAACCTATCCTTGGATGCGAAGTATATGTTGCTCAGACTAATCGCCATAATCGAGACCCCAAATACAGAAAACCATATCATCTTACGTTACTGGCTAAGAATAATGAAGGATACCACAATTTAATAAATCTGGTTACCAAGAGCAACTTTGAAGGGCAGTATTACAAACCTAGGGTGGACAGGGAACTACTAGAACTATATCACGAAGGAATTATTGCTCTCTCTGGTTGTATGAATGGAGAACTTTCTCGTCTTATCCTAGAAGAACAAGATGATGAGGCTGCTAAAGTAGCTTCATGGTACAAGGAAATATTCAATGATTATTACATTGAGATCCAGAGACATCCTATTCCTGAACTTGAAACAATCAATAAAGGACTTCTCCTACTATCTAATAAACTTGAAATACCACTGGTAGCAACAGTAGATACTCATTATATAAACAAGGAAGACGCCTATGCTCATGACCTACTGCTATGCATAGGAACTAATTCCACTATACAGAATGAAAACAGAATGAAGATGGCAGGGGACTATTTCTATCTTAAGAGCCCTGAGGAAATGGAGCAACTTTTCAGCGACTTGCCCCAATCCATAGAAAATACTCAAAGTATCGCCGAGATGTGCCAGCTAGAGTTAGATTTCAGCAAACATCATTTACCGGAAGTAACTCCTCCTAAAGGCAAGACAGCTGAATCCTTTCTGTCAGAACTATGCTGGCAAGGCCTGGAAAAGCGCTATCCTATCTCTAACCATGAAGCTAAAGAGCGTCTCGAATATGAACTTGATGTAATTCAGAAAACCCACTTCGCCGACTATTTCCTGGTTGTTTGGGACATTGCCTCCTTTGTACGAGAGAAGAATATCTGTTTTGGCGTACGAGGAAGTGCTGCTGCCAGCTTAGCTCTATATTGCCTTGGTATTACGGACATCGACCCCCTGACTTATAATTTAGTTTTTGAACGCTTTCTTAATGTTGAGCGGCGAGAGATGCCAGATATTGATCTTGATTTCCAGGACAATCGTCGCGACGAAGTACTTGCCTATGTCAATGAAAAATACGGGAGGGACCACGTAGCCCAGATTATTACATTTGGTACTCTAGGCGCAAGGGCAGCGTTGAGAGATACGGGAAGAGCTCTGGGCTTACCTTACAGCCAAGTAGACCAAGCCGCCAAACTGATTCCTCTAGAGCTAACAATAACCCTAGGAAAAGCACTGGAAGATAGCAAAGAGTTTAATGATATCTATTCCCAAGATGAGACTATGCACAATCTTGTTGATTCAGCCAAGAAATTAGAAGGCCTCATCAGGCATGCTAGCACACACGCAGCTGGTGTTGTTATAGCACACGATCCACTGACTGAATATGTACCACTCCAACCAACAAGCAAAGGAACAAATAATGCTGCTATGACCCAGTATCACATGAAAAATATCGCTCTCCTTGGCCTTTTAAAAATGGACTTTCTCGGATTATCAAATTTGACCATTCTGTCTAAAACAACAGAAACCATTCAACAAACATGTGGTGAATCTATAAATTTGCAGCAAATACCATTGGATAACAAAAAAACCTTCACTTTGCTTGCTTCCGGAGAAACAAAGGGTATATTTCAGTTGGAAAGCAGTGGTATGCGTCGTTATATAGAAGAACTGAAACCCAGTAAATTCAGTGATATCGCTGCCATAGTGGCGCTTTACCGACCAGGTCCAATGGAACAGATTCCTACTTTTATAAAAGCCAAGCAGGGAATTATCCCTGTTCATTATGCTCATCCTATCTTAGAGAAATTCCTGAAGGAGACATATGGAGTTATTGTTTATCAAGAACAGGTGTTATTTATCGTGCAGGCTCTTGCAGGTTATAGCCTAGGGCAAGCCGATATCTTTCGTAAAGCCATGGGTAAGAAAATAGCCAAAGTAATGAAGACACAAAGGAAGAATTTTGTTGAAGGTGCAGAAAAAAAAGGAATAGATAAAAACCTTGCTGAAGAGGTTTTTGCTTTGATTGAACCTTTTGCTGGCTATGCCTTTAACAAGGCACATAGCGTAAGCTATGCCCTCCTGGCTTACCGTGGCGCCTATCTAAAAGCTAACTATCCCTCTGAATACATGACATCATTCTTGAATACGTATAACGATAATACTGACAAAGTCCGCTTGGCAATAGCTGAATGCCGCCATCTAGGCATTGAGATAATGGCCCCTGATATTAACAAAAGCCAATCAGGTTTTGCCATCGAGAAAACAGAAGACAATAAAACTGGCATTCGCTTTGGTCTTGCCGCTATAAAAAATGCTAGTAGTTCAGCTATGGAGAACATCCTATCCGCT
The DNA here is from genome assembly GCA_030589825.1 of Dehalococcoidia bacterium. Classification (GTDB taxonomy): domain Bacteria; phylum Chloroflexota; class Dehalococcoidia; order GIF9; family AB-539-J10; genus JAUUZT01. Next base: position 3,331 of record JAUUZT010000031.1, on the reverse strand, counting down.
CGACGGAATGGAGGTAGCTTCAAATCTATAGAAGATCTCTGCCAACGAGTAGATATGCATAGTATAAACAGAAAAACACTTGAGAGCTTAATCAAGGTTGGAGCTTTCGATTCGCTTAGCGATCAGGGATCACTCCTGTATTCTCTGGACAGGATTATTTCCTTTGGCCAAATGGAACAAAAAATGAGATCGACAGGACAATCCAGCATGTTCGGCGGGCTGCTTAATTCCAATCCTGCCCTCGTCCTCGATAACCCAGAAAAGACCCCCCCCAAACAGAGGCTTAAATGGGAACGGGAGTTGTTAGGTGTCTATCTCTCTTCATCAGTCCTTGGAATGCTTAATTTTAAGCATTCCACCTTACATACAGTATCCTGTGGCGACATCAACGCTAATATGACCAATAAAACTATTACCATCATAGGAATGATTGTATCACTTCGACAGGCTTACACCCGTGACAACCGTCCTTTTATCGTAGCAACTATAGAAGATGCAGAAGGAAGCCTGGAAGTAAACGTTTGGCCAAGGATATATGAGAGCAGCAAATTACTATGGCACGAAGATAATATCCTCATTATAAAGGGCATGTTGAAAAACAGAAATGGAGGAGTTCAGCTAAATTGCCAAGAAGTATACAACTACCAGGATACTAGTAATGGGGGGATACCCCAACCAGAAACCGAATTAAAACGAAAGTTTCTTACAATAGCACTACCAGAGACAGGTGACTCCAATAAAGATGTCGAGCTTCTATATAAAACCATCGCAATCCTTCAGAATTATCCGGGTGATAGCAGAGTTTCTCTTGCAATAATTGGTGATGACGAAACAACCTGCCTGGATATGCCCAAGATAACTGTTAGTTATTGCTCAGAACTGGTAAAGGAAATAAAGGATCTATTAGGTGCAGATAGTCTCAAAATGGAGTAGGGTCTTTCTCTTCTCTACTACTACTAGCGTAGGCTGGTTAACATTCCTGCATTCTAGAGATGAAATTTAGACTGTATTTATACCCATACCCCCATTATTCAGTTTCTACTATGATAACGCCATAGTTACCATCTTTACGACTGTATAGCATGCTAACCTTACTAGTTTTGGCATCGATAAAAAGAAAGAAGTCATGCCCCAGAAGCTCCAGTTGTTCTGTTGCCTCCTCTATGGACATAGGCTTAAGAAAGAAATGCTTACTTTTTACTACCTCTGGAAAAATATTTGGTTTCTCTTCATCCTGACTAGTTCCCTGACGTTCCAGAGAATTTCCTTTTCTTTTCTCATACAACTTGCCTTTATATCGTTCAATACGATTATCAAGTGCGTCCATCACTTTATCTACAGCTGTAAGAATATCCTCAGCATATTCATGAGCCCTGATTAAAGTCCCTTTACTATCAAGAGTAACCTGGACAGCAACTCTTTGCTCTGGCTGTCTCGACTTTCTCTTAGAAATCTCCACCTTCCCCTCTACATGAGAATGTAAATGATGGTCCAGCTTGCCAATTTTTTTATTAATTTGTTTCTTTATTGCCTCAGAGACTTCTATATTTTTAGTTGTTATTTGCAGTTTCATATCTCCTCCTTAGTTGTAGGTTTCCCTCGCTATAGTTAGTCCCCATACTGATATTGCACCCTGTTTTTTTAGAGCTACAGCACATGCTTCCAGAGTAGCGCCAGAAGTACAAACATCATCTATTAAGACTATTCGTCTATTATTAACTCTATTATCTTGGCAAATAAATGCATCAACAACATTACTCCATCTCTCTTCCGCATTCACCATTTTTACCTGAGGTTGTACATCCTTCACTCGAACAAGACAATTAACAAGTACAGGCATCATTATCAACTTGCCTAAATCACGTGATATTAACAAAGACTGATTATAGCCACGCTCTCTCAATCGCCGTCGGTGTAAAGGAACTGGAACCAGAATATCGCCAGGCAAATTATGCTCCCCTAAATATTCGGCAAGTAATTCAGCAAAGCAAAAAGATAACGCTTTCAGGTGCTTGTATTTCAGCTCATGGACAGCCTTACGAATCACTTCCTCAAAGCGAAAAGGGGAGCGAATACCATCAATGATACCTGGTCTTTTTCTACAGTTAAAACACAACATGCCGCTAGCCTGTGTTGTGCCACACCTAGGACATAATGGAGGAAGTAAACCGGGCAACTTTTCCTTACACTGACGACACAAAAAAGTGCCCCCTTTTCCGCAACCAACACAATGCCGTGGAAAAAAGGAATCCAATACCAAGTCACCCAAGCGACTCAAACGTGGCAATTTACTGTGTTTATACCAACTAGTCTTTAATGGGCACGAGTATGAAGTGTCCCATCAAGAATCGGCTCATTGATGTAAACTTCTCCATTCCTGATTTTGATGTTGAAGCCGCAATCAGGATTGTTGCATACCCAAGCTTTATAGTGAATTGGAGCTCCCTGCCCAAAATCGGATAGAGGCAACAAATCACCAGTGCCACATTTTTGACATTTAGGATACGAATTATTTTCCAAGGGTCCTCCTCCCATCCAAGAAAATTTTTATAATTTTATACCAGAAACGGGTTATTATCAAGCGCAACTATTAGTACGAACAATTATCAGCTCAAAGTTTTTCTTATCTGAATATTAGTTACTCTTAAACCTCGCTGTAAACAGACAGGAATAAATAGCCCCGGTTGGCATCAATTGACTTCTCATAAGACTAACAGCTTCGGCATTAAAAGAGAGGGATGCTTTAATCTTTAAAGAAGTCATAAATATGCCTATTTCTCTCTTCTCCTCAGATGAAAGGCTATCCTTTAGCCGAGCCAATGTTAGATGTGGACTAAAAGGGCGACTCTCTTTAGGAAAACCACATGATTCTAGTAAGAAATCAATTTTTTGCTGTAATCTTGACAGTTTATCTACCTCACCATTAATTGCAACCCATATAACACGCGGCTGTCTCAGATTAGGGAAGGCTCCTAAATCAGCTATCTCTAAATGGAAACAGGAAATCTCCTTAGTAGTTTCTTCTAAGACTTTTCGTATTCTTATTATTTGCTCACTCGAAATATTACCCAGAAATCTCAATGTTATATGAATCCCTTTTGGATCCACCCATTTGATACCTGCGTATCCTCCTTGCTTCCACTTAACCTCAATATGTTCCAGTCTATTTTTTACGCTTTGTGGCAACTCGATAGCTATAAAAGAACGAACCTGCTCACCGCCTTGTGTCATTACTGAGCTCCTTGCTTTCTAAATATAACAATTTCCGTGCATTAGCCCCCAGAATTTCGACCTTCTCTTCACTACTTAACTTCGATGCTCGTATCTGAGT
>JAUUZT010000154.1 GCA_030589825.1 Dehalococcoidia bacterium | reverse complement strand
TATAATCTTCATTTGAAAAGAAAATAGGTATCTTTAAAATGCGTTCTTTGAATATGCTGCACCAGCTTGAGAAGGTGTAAGGAGCTGATAGTGGGGCTAAAATGGTGCCCAGTGAGAACAAGTACCTATACAACGGTAAAGAACTTCAAGATGAGATGCTAGGGTCCATAAACCTGGACCTTTACGACTATGGAGCCAGAATGTATGACCCGGCGTTGGGGAGGTGGCACGTCGTCGATCCTCTAGCAACAAGTTATTATAGCTTATCTCCTATAACTATGTCGCTAACAATCCAATAAGGTATATTGATCCTGACGGAAGAAAAATTGGTGACAGAAGAAATGAAGATACGAAAAGGTATAGAAAATCTGTTCGCAGAACAAGTGTAGGAAAGAAAATGTGGAGGGCTATGGCACGATCTGAAAAAACCGTGTATTTCCATTACACTAATGAGGAAAGCTCCGGAAATAAGCAAAATCTTTATCAGAATTCTCGTGGAGCTTCAGGGCTTACTGTCTCAGGTTCTGAATATAGTTCGATTACTGAAACTGGTACCTACAGCAGTGATGAACATAATACCTTTAATACTGAAACAGGTTTACATGAACCTAATGATAAAAGTGAATCTCATATCATTATAAATGAATCAGCTATTGAAGGGGAAGCACTAGGCAATCTTCTTTTATCCGGATCGGACCGAAGCGAGGAAGTTGAAAGAGATCTAGTATCAATTGATACTGAAGTGCATGAAGCTACTCATGTGTTAGAAAGCGGATACGATGCGACAGAAACAATTGAGAATCCAAGTGGTGGATACTTTGATACAGGAAGGCTCAAATTGCCCCCTCCAAGTAGAGATGCAGAAAAAGCTGCAAATGCCAATGGCCAAAAAGCAAGAGATGAACTTGAGCAAAAGAAATAACAATATGAGTAAAAAAATATATATTCTTAAATGCTTTTGTAACGCGTTTATAATACTGTTCGTTACTTTTTCCACATCTTTTGCTCAAGATTGTGACAAATATGTTTTTACCAAATACTTTAAAGGTGAATATAATACGTTTATTCATAACGAATACTTAGCACAGTATAAGTTACATATGAATACAGATAAATTCATCTTTGAGCATATTACTGACAAGACCTTTAATTTAATATGTGGATCTTATAAGAACCTTTCGAATAATCTTGTACTTCAGACTGATACAACAAGTTCATTAGAATTAATTTTAAAATTTGATAAGATCAAAGATTATAAGCATACTTTTCTCATGAACTTTGATGCTTATAGAGATTGGGGACTTACAGACAGTACGATTAGTTTCTCTGTATATAATCGATACTATAATAAAAGCATCTACACTATTGTTTTGAAATGATATTAGAGCAAGAGAATAACAACGCCTGATGAAAATTAGTGTTCTAAAACCCGGCGCGTGCCGGGTTTTTCTCTTCAACTGAAATAAGTACTTACGGTATCGTTCTTTGAAACAATTTTCAAACCAGGAGGCCACGGGATGTATAACATCCTGATATAGTGTGAAAAATAACGCCTAAGTGAGAACAAGTACCTATACAATGGCAAAGAAATACAGGACGAGCAGCTTGGAGGTGTTAATTTGGACTGGTATGACTATGGTGCCAGGTTCTATGATCCGGCACTTGGAAGGTTCACTACACAGGATAGGTTTGCTGAAAAGTACCTAGATCTTACCCCATATCAGTATGCAGCAAACAATCCGATTCTGTTTATTGATGTGAATGGAGATTCTATTTTTGGTGGCTTTGCAAATTCTGAAGATGGAGCTGATATTTGGGAAGGGCTTGAATCATTTGCGGCTACGGACGAAGGGAAAAGCTTTCTTCTAAGCTATATGTATGATGGCGAAGAAATTGAGCAGATTGGTTTGAAAGCCGAAGGAAACGGAACTCTCTCCGGCCAAAATCTATATTTTGGAACTGGAGTACAGGATGATGTTGACGTATTTCATGATATTTCTGAAGATGACCAATCCGTTTGGGGTAAAGGACCAAAGAGAGATCGCGCGGAACTTACTGCAGACTTCACAGAATTAGCCGAAACTCAGAAGTTTGACTTAGCTATTATTATCGACAATGATGGTGATAGAAGCCCTTCTGGCTATAAAGGAACCTTTGAGAAACTTTCAAAAGCTACGACCGAGGTCCGTGTTGGGGTTTATAAAATCCTAGACAAATTGAACTCTGGGATTAATCCAGGCTCTGATGAGCTTTTTACAATCTACAGGAACGAAGTGGAATATCCTATTAGAACTAAAGACAACTAATTCCTATGATAAGAGAGAGAGATAAAGCGTTCAGTCTTTTCGCTATATGCCTAATAGTTGTATTATCCTATGCATGTGAATCAAACAAGGAAAGCTATTCCATTGAAGTAAAATACTCTGATATTGACAGCTCTCGAACAATCACGATATATCACAATAAAGAGCAGATTAGACTAGGCCTAACAGAAAATGGAAAGCCTGACTATATTGGCCTTTATCAAAAAGATGATACAGGGTACTTTTGGGGTTTTGATGGGGATGTAAATCTCGTTCTAAGATCGGAGAATTTAAATGGGGAAAGGCATGGAAAGGAGCAAGTCCTTCGTGATGGCTTTGTTATTGAAGAACATGAATGGATAGAAGGAACTTGGGTAAGTACAGAGATTTATAATTATGATTTTGATGACTTAAAGGATTACCGACAAAAGTTTTACAATAGTCAGGTATTAATTCTGGAAAGGAGTAGGGATTCGATAGTATATATAGATAGTACATATTTTCCAGATCCAGAATACGATTTCAGCGAATATCAAGAATAACATAAGCAAGTGCCATATATAACTATCTGATATAGTGTTGAAAAGTATGCCCAATGCACACAACTACCTATACAACGGCAAAGAGCTTCAGGATGAACAGCTCGGGGGCGTGAATCTTGATTGGTATGATTATGGGGCCAGGTTTTATGACCCAGCGTTAGCCAGGTTCCATACCATTGATCCCAAAGCCCATATACTTACGCAGCAAATAATCCCATTCTATTTATTGATGAAAATGGAGAAGGACCTGGAATCCCCCCATATTTCTTTATTGGAGCTAGCCCGACTTTCCGGGTTACAATGTAACAGCTAAGATAATCATTTGATGAGCAGTTGATTACAACATTCAATTCCTGCCCCCTAATTTCATGTTCATAAAGTGTTAGTATTATCCCTTTATATTACTGGGTTTGCGTTGATATTTTCTTTAACATGCTCCCTAAATAGTAAAAAGGGTTTGCTATGGCTTATATCGTGCACAAGAAGATTAGCGGGAAGGCTTACTACTATGCCGAACAGAGGGTTTGGAAGGACGGTAAGTCGCGCAGGGAGTGGCAGAAGTACCTGGGAACCATAGACAGGATCCTGGATGCTGTTGAAGGCAATCCTCTCGCCCCGGACCATGCTGTCCTGTTTGAATTAGGGGGTGTGGCATCATATCTTTCTTTAGCAAAAGAGATCCAATTGGTTGAAAAGATTGACCGTATGCTCCCTAAAAGGAAGCAAGGGCTCAGCATCGGGGAGTACCTGTTAATCGCTACCATAAACCGTGG
>JAUUZT010000006.1 GCA_030589825.1 Dehalococcoidia bacterium | reverse complement strand
CTCCTGGGATTGGTACTATGCATTTAACGGAGTGCTATGGGACCTGGATTTTCAGGTGAGAACATACCTTAAACAAACTGATAGCTTCCTGTATATAATGAAGATACAATTCGTCGAAGGTGAATTCAACGATACCAACATGTCTCAGCTTGAACAAATACCAGAAGTATTCGAATTGCATACAGACTGACAACGTGGGCAGAAGTAGCTTCCCCTGCCACGTAACATAATGCGCTGAATGGGAGACTGGCAAATATAGCATCGTTCTCCTTTGCGGTGAGCAACTTTAAATTGGTTTTGTGCTATACCAATCTCTCCGGCAGGGCGGATATAGGTATCAACGCTGGCACCTTTGCTCTGTATTGCTGATGAAAGGACATTGCCAATTGAATAGTAAAGGCTCTAGATCTGCTGCATTGATAACTCATCCGTGAAAACCAAAGGATGAATATTAGCAGCGAAAAGTGCCTCATCAGCATACATATTTCCAATACCTGCAATAACACTCTGATCAAGCAAGGCTACTTTTATCGGAATGTGATGTTTCCTCATTAGCTTTTGGAATAGCTCAATAGTGAAGCTATCAGATAACGGTTCTACGCCTAACCTGCCTACTACCGACTCAGCATCCTCTACCAGATAAATTACTCCCAGTCTACGCATATCGCTAAAAACAAGTTTCATGCCACCGGAAAAGAGAAAGATAGCCCTGGCATACCTGCATGCTTCGCTCGGATTTACCAACAAGCTCCCCGTCATTCTGAGATGTATAATCAGAGATTGCGTATTTGATAGACGGAAAATAAGGTACTTGCCACGCCGCTCTAATTTCTGCACACTGCATCCAATCAATCCCTGCAATCCTTCTGCAGACAGTGCTTGCGCCAGTTTGCTATCTAAGATATTAATTTCAACGAACTTTCGCTCTAGAACCCATGGTAAAAGCTCAGTTCTGATAGTTTCAACTTCAGGCAGTTCAGGCATTTAGAGTCCAGTTTAGCAATAAAACATGTGATAACTCAATTATATATTAGTTGTATATTATCAACAGAGAGTGTCTCTATTAAGTCTAAGTAAACCAGCACACTTTTTTGTTTGCCCTTTTAATAAATGATAGACTAGCGGAGTCTTTAGCTTGTAATTAGATTAATGAGTGGCAAATTAGCAGAGATATTAAATATACACAAATGGGAAAAGGGTACGTTAATCTTCATCTTACAAAAAGTGCAAAGAGAATTAGGCTACATTAGTGAAGAGGCGATTTCAGAAATCGCTAAGCGTGCCAGGATATCAATAAGCGAAGTCTTTGGAGTCGCTTCTTTTTATTCCCAATTTCATTTCACTCCTCGTGGTAAACATACCGTTAAGGTTTGCCTAGGGACATCTTGTCATGTGCAGGGTGGGCCTCGTATATTAGAAGCAGTAGAACGAGAACTTGGCATCAAGGCAGGGGAAACCACTAAAGATTACAAGTTCAACCTGGAGACCGTTGCTTGTTTCGGTTGCTGTGCTTTAAGTCCTGTTATCGTAGTGGACAAAACTGTGTACAGCAGAATGACAACGAAAAGAGTAAAGGAAATACTAAGGTTATATCAGTAATAACGTAATGACTTTTGAAGAAATTCAGAATAGAGCTATTGCGGAATGGAAAAATCTCTGCGGAGAGACTCGCATTCTTGTTGGGGCTGCTACTTGTGGCCGTTCGGCAGGAGCACTTAGTGTCCTCGATGCTATTAACGAAGAGTTAACAAAACACAATATTGATGCTGTGGTTACCCAGGTGGGCTGTATTGGCTTATGCTATACAGAGCCAATAATCTGTATTGTAAAGCCACAGCAACCTCATATTTTTTATGCTTCCGTAACCCCTGAGATTGTACCAGAAATTATTGAGGATTATTTACTTAAAGGTGATCCGCGCCCAGACCTTGCCCTGGGGTCAGTGGGCAATAAAAATGTAAAAGGAATCCCAAACCTTTTCGATTTGCCCATGCTTAAGCCTCAAGTTCGTATAGTTTTGAGGAATTGCGGCTTTATTGACCCAACTAATATCAATCATTATATTGCCAATAGCGGCTACAGTGGGTTGGTAAAGGCACTCAAGATGAGTCCAGAGAAAGTCATTGAAGAGGTAAAAGAATCTGGATTAAGGGGACGTGGTGGTGCTGGCTTTCCCACAGGTATGAAATGGGGGTTCTGTCGTAAAGCACCTGGTAATGAGAAATATTTAGTCTGCAACGCTGATGAGGGAGACCCCGGTGCTTTTATGGATCGCTCGGTCTTAGAAGGCGATCCACACGGAGTTTTAGAAGGCATACTTATAGGGGCCTATGCTATTGGAGCTACCAAAGGTTATATCTATTGCCGCGCAGAATATCCCCTGGCATTGGAGCGTTTATATACTGCCCTTAGTCAAATGAGGGAATATGGGATTTTGGGGAATAACATCTTGGGCACGGATTTCAGTTTTGACATAGAGATTAAAGAAGGAGCAGGTGCTTTCGTCTGCGGCGAAGAGACAGCGCTAATAGCATCAATAGAGGGAAGGCGAGGCATCCCTCGTTCTCGCCCTCCTTTCCCTGCCAACTCTGGTATTTGGGGCAAGCCTACTAATATTAACAATGTTGAGACCCTGGCCAATGTATCTATGATTTTACAGCGAGGGGCAACATGGTTCGCTGGCTTTGGTACAGAAAACTGCAGGGGCACTAAAACATTTTCGCTGGCTGGAAAAATAAAGCGTACCGGGCTTATTGAAGTTCCTTTTGGAATTCCTCTACGTCAGGTGATATATGATATCGGAGGAGGCATCACAGGAGATAAACGCCTCAAAGCAGTACAAACCGGGGGACCATCAGGAGGATTCATCCCCCCTGAATTTTTAGAAACCCCTGTCGACTATGAATCCCTAACCAAACTTGGCTCTATTATGGGTTCAGGAGGCATGATAGTAGCTGACGAAGATAATTGTATTGTTGATATGGCAAGATTCTTCCTTACTTTCACTCAATCAGAATCCTGCGGCAAATGTGTCCCTTGTCGTGTGGGCACAAGGCAGATGCTCGATATTTTAGAGCGCATATGCAGGGGCGAAGGAGAAGAAGAAGACATCAACAAACTACAACACCTTGCTGAAACGGTTAGGGACAGCGCTTTATGTGCCTTAGGAGGCACAGCTCCTAATCCAGTTTTAACTTCCCTTCGTTACTTCCCCAATGAATATGAAGCCCATATCAAAGAAAAGCGCTGCCCTGCAAAAGTTTGTACAGAGCTTGTTTATTATTATATCTTGCCAGATAAGTGTGAGGGATGCATGCTTTGCCTTAGGAACTGTCCTGTTGAGGCAATTAAAGGAGGTAAAAGGATGGTTCATATCATTGACCAGGAGAAATGCATTAAGTGTGGAACTTGCCTTGATTTTTGTCCTCCTCGCTTCAACGCTGTGGTAAAAATTTCAGGAGAGCATCCTGTTGGCCTAGAAGAGCCAATTCCTGTGAAAAAATAGAAATGCATTTAATTATTCAGTAATAAAATGGAAAAGATAACACTAACTATTGACGGAGAAGAAACCGTAGCTAAAAAAGGGGCTACAGTTTTAGAAGCGGCGAAAGAGGCTGGAGTTTACATTCCCACTCTTTGCAATCAATCAAGTCTATCCCCCTTTGGTGCCTGTCGACTCTGTATTGTACAAATCGAAAAAATGCGCGGATTCCCTTCTTCATGCACTACACCTGCGACCAATGGTATGGTAGTTCATACCAACACCACAAGAATTCAAGAACTGCGGCGCGGTTTGTTAGAAATGATTCTAAGCGAACATCCTTACTTCTGTGCCATTTGTGAGCGCCGTGAGCGCTGCGAGGCATTTTCACCTGGCATCCAAAAAACCAGTATGGTTGTTGGCTGCCATACCTGTCCTAAAAAGGGAATTTGTGAGTTGCAAAAAGTGGTAGAGTATATTGGTCTAAATAATATGAGCCTGACCTACCATCCTAGAGAGCTTCCAATTTTAAGGGATTCCCCTTTTATTGACCGTGATTATAACCTCTGTATTCTCTGCGGTCGCTGTGTACGAGTTTGTCACGAGTCAATAGGAGTTAGTGCCATTGCTTTTACTTACAGAGGGTCCAAAGCCCTTGTGGGCACTGCATTTGGGCATAGTTTACAAGATTCCGGATGCCAGTTTTGTGGTGCATGTGTCGACGCGTGTCCCTCCGGTTCACTAATTGAACGAGCCGCAAAATGGAAAGGGGAATACGACCAATTGATACCTACTACTTGCCCTTATTGTGGGATTGGTTGCCAGTTAAACCTTGAAATAAAGAATAATAAAATAGACGCTTCTGCCCCCTCTGAAGACGGAGTAAATCAGGGGTTGGCTTGTGTTAAAGGTCGTTTTGCCATCAAAGAACCCATTTACCACCCCAGTCGCTTAAAATCTCCTTTGATTAAGAGAAATGAAAAGGTAGAAACAGCAACCTGGGAAGAAACTACAAACTTAATAGCTGATAAATTAACTAATTATAAAAGTGACCAGTTTGCGCTTATCTGCTCAGATACCTGTACTAATGAAGATTATTACATCGCGCAAAAGTTTGCCCGTGTGGTGATGAAAAGTAATAACATTGATCACAAATCGTCTCGCCTTTCTCATTCCCCTTCGTTATTTAGCTTAATTCAGAGTTTTGGCAGTCCTGGAATGACAAACTCAATTAGCGAGATAGGTAATGCTGCCTGTATATTGCTCATTGGCAGTAATACTTCCTCTGATAATCCTATAATTCGGGCAAATATAATAAAGGCAGTGAATAAAGGAGCTAAGCTCATTATAATTAATCCACGAAGGATTAACTTGTGCCATTTCTCCTCTAGCTGGCTACAACCTCTGCCTGGCAGCGATGTTGCCTTATTAATGGGTATGATGCAAGTTATAGTTGACGAAAATCTTGCTGATTTGTCATTCATTGAGGAGCGTTGCGAGAATTTTGGTGAGTTTAAAGAAGCGCTCAGGAATTTTACTCCAGATTTTATAGAAAAGGTTTCTGGCATAGACTGGAAACAAGTAGTTGAAATAGCACGAACTTATGCCAGGCAAAAACCAGGGGTTATTATCTATGGAACAGGAATCACTCAACATTTCCATGGCACAAACAATGTGCTTGCCCTATGCAATCTAGCCATGCTTACCGGAAATCTGGGAAACCCATCCTCCGGGATCTATCCATTGGAGGGAGAAAATAATGCGCATGGCGCTTGTGATATGGGAGCTGTAGCAGAGTTCTACCCTGATTATCAACCTGTAAATACAGAGGCAGGCAAGGCCAAGTATGAAAAAATCTGGGAATGTACCCTTAACTCAGAACCAGGGATGACCTTTAGCGATATTTTCAATACTGAAGCCAACCCTCAAATAAAGGCACTCTATTTAATTGGTAACCCCATTTTTAACCATCCCTTACCTGACAAACTGCGTAATTGGTTGCAAGAACTAGAATTACTAATTGTTCAAGATTGCTTTCCCTCTGAAATATCTCAGCTAGCACATGTGGTATTACCAACATCAAGTTTTGCGGAAAAGGATGGCACTTTCACCAGTGCTGAGCGTAAAGTACAACGTGTAAGAAAGGCCATTAGAACTATAGGCGATTCCAAGCCAGATTGGCAGATTATATGCCAGATTGCAGAGAAAATGGGGGCTAAAGGTTTTCACTTTGATAACCCGTCGCAAATAATGGAGGAAATTACTACAGCTATACCTAACTATAGTGGTATTTCTTATGAGAGGTTAGAGAACGGTGGTCTGCAATGGCCTTGTCCCAATAGCAACCACCAGGGAACATCGATTCTTTATCCAGATAACTTCGCTAATGGCAAAGGAAAATTTACAGCTCTAAAATATCAACCATCCACTGAGTTACCTGATAACAATTATCCCCTGATTCTTATTACTGAATATAGTCTATATCATTTATATACTGAGGTTCTTACCTCCAAAGTGAGAGACCTGGAAATGCTTGGCCCTAAAAAGATAGTGGAGATAAATCCAAATGACGTTACTAAGTTAGGAATAAATGATGGCGATTTAGTAAAAGTTAGTTCACGTCGAGGAGAATTAAACGTTAGAGCTAAGGTCACTGAAGTTGTAGCACCGGGTATTGTAAGTATGAATCTCCATATAGCCGAAAGCTTGATTAACCCTATAATTGATCCTATTTCCAAAACCCCTGAGTTTAAAGTATGCGCCGTGAAGATAGAGAAAACTTCGCTGGAGAATAAATGTATCAACTTGTAGCCAAAGAAAATTTAGCTCCTAATTTTTCCATTCTAAAAATAGAAGCCCCAGAGGTAGCGAGAAAAGTGCAGCCAGGGCAGTTTGCTATTATTAGAACTGACGAAAAAGGGGAACGCATCCCGTTAACCATTACAGATTGGGATATTAATGAAGGCACTGTCACTGTCATTTTCCTTGATGTAGGCAGGACTACCCATAAGTTAACTCAGCTTCAAGCCGGTGATTCGTTGATCAATTTTGTTGGTCCATTAGGAATGCCCACGGAAATTAATAATTTTGGCAGGGTGGTTTGTGCTGGAGGATGTTATGGAATTGGCTCCATATTACCAGAGGTTCGAGCATTAAAGGAAAAGGGAAACGAGGTCATTGCAATAATTGAGGCAAGACATAAAAGCCTTCTTTATTGGCAAAATCGCCTGGAACAATTTAGCGACCGAGTGATTGTAACCACCGGGGATGGCTCTTATGGCTATAAAGGATGGGCCCCTGATCAGATAAAGGAGATGCTAGAAGGTGGTGTAAAATTGGACAGGGTATTTGCTCATGGTTGTACTTTCATGATGATGCTTTGTTCTGAAGCGACCAAGCCCTTCGGCGTCAAGACTATTGTAAGCCTTAACCCTATAATGGTTGATGGTACAGGTATGTGCGGGGCCTGCCGTGTTTCTATTAACGGAGAGACAAAATTCGCCTGTGTGGATGGGCCAAATTTCGATGGACATGAAGTTGATTGGGATTTGCTTATGCATCGTCAACACAGCTATCTTGACGAGGAAAAAGAGTCATTATAATTTTGGCAAGCAGAAATATCAGGAAGGTCAGGAACAATGGCTGAAAAGAAAAAGATAAATTTAAGCCGAGTGCCTATGCTTAAACAAAAGGCTGAGGTAAGAAAAGGTAATTTCTATCAAGTAGCTCTGGGATATACTGAAGAACAGGCCATGGAAGAGGCTCATCGATGTCTCCAATGCAAAAAACCTTTATGCAAAGCAGGTTGTCCTGTCGGAGTAGATATACCTGAATTTATAAAAGCTCTACAAGATACCGATATGCCAGAAGCTGTTAAAATATTAAAGAGGAAGAATAGCCTTCCTGGAATTTGTGGGAGAGTATGCCCTCAGGAAACACAGTGTGAACTAAAGTGTGTTTTAGCCAAGAAAGAGGCACCTATCGCCATTGGTCGTTTAGAGCGATATGTTGCTGATTGGGAACAAACCCATCTTGAATCTATCGAAAAACAAAATAAACGTGTAGAAGCTAAGGGAAAAAAGGTGGCCATTGTTGGTTCCGGCCCTGCGGGCTTAACTTGTGCAGCTGTCCTGATACAGCGAGGTTTTAACGTTACTATTTTAGAAGCTCTTCATACTGCTGGAGGGGTACTCATATATGGAATCCCTGAGTTCAGGTTACCTAAAGAGATTGTTCAAAATGAAATTGATTATGTAAAGTCTCTGGGCGTAGAAATACAGCTCGACCATGTAATAGGCAAAATCGCCACTGTAGATGAACTATTAGAGAATAACTATGACGCTGTGTTCCTAGCCCCTGGTGCAGGGGCACCAATGTTCTTAAATATACCCGGCGAAAACCTTAGTAACGTTTATTCCGCCAACGAATTTCTTACTAGAATAAACCTGATGAAGGCTTACCTCTTTCCTGAATATGACACCCCTATATCAATAGGAAGAAAGGTAGCTGTCATCGGAGGCGGAAATGTAGCCATGGATGCTTCAAGATGCGCCCTGAGGCTCGGGGCAGAAGAAGTATATATCATATATCGCCGCTCTAAGTTAGAAATGCCAGCCAGGGCCGAAGAGAGGGAAAATGCTGAAGAAGAAGGCATTATATTTAAATATTTAACAAATCCTACGAGGTTCTTTGGTGATGAACAAGGCAAGGTTACAACAATGGAATGTATTGAGATGAAGTTGGGAGAACCCGATGACAGTGGCCGAAGGAGACCAATCACAAAGCCAGGTACCGAGTTCTCAATTGATGTAGACGTTGTAATCATTGCTCTGGGAAATAAGCCCAATCCAATTATCCCTTCATCGACTAAGGGGCTTGAACTTACGAGACGGGGTACCATAAAAACGGACGAGCTAACAGGAAGAACAAGTAAAGATAGAGTCTGGTGCGGAGGTGACATGGCAACAGGCGCAGCTACTGTTATTAGCGCTATGGGAGCAGGAAAACGGGCTGCAAATGATATCGATACTTTTTTTCAAAAATAACCCCTCTATGCCATATCCCCCCAGTTTCTGCCTAACTTGATAGTTATCTCTAAGGGCACAGAAAGCTTAATAGCATTTGCCATGAGCTGTTTTGTCATTGACTTCATCTCTTCAATCTCTCCCTCAGGAACTTCAAACAGCAACTCATCGTGAATCTGTAAAAGCATCTTGCTCTTCAGTTCACGTTTCTTCATTTCCCTGTATATATTAAGCATGGCAATTTTAATAATATCGGCAGAAGTCCCTTGTACAGGAGCATTGATGGCCATCCGTTCCGCTGCCGCCCTGATCATACTATTCGCCGAGTTTATCTCTGGAATAAGTCTTCGTCTTCCCATTATCGTCTGCACATAACCCAATTCCCTCGCCTGCTCCTTTATCATTTCTATATATTTTTTCACCCCTGAATATTTCTTAAAATACAAAGAGATAAATCTGGCTGCTTCCTCACGGCTTATCCCTGTAGCTTTAACCAAGCCATAATCACTCATACCATAAATGACACCAAAATTAACTGCTTTAGCGTTGCGTCTCATTTCTGGAGTTACCTTATCTATTGAAACTCCAAGTATTGCAGAAGCGGTATTACTATGGATATCCTCATTACGTATAAAACTCGTAATTAGAGCCGTGTCTTGAGAAAGATGAGCCAGCGCCCTGAGATCAATTTGTGAGTAGTCAGCACTTAAGAGATATGAGCCCTCAGGAACGACAAATGCTTGTCTTATTTTATTTCCAAGCGCGCTTCTCACCGGGATATTTTGTAGATTAGGCTCGCTGGAAGATAGCCTCCCAGTAGTAGTGCCCGTCTGATTAAAAATGGTGTGTACTCTCCCAGTTGCGCGGTCTACCAACGCCGGTAGAGCATCAACATATGTTGTCTTTAGTTTAGAGAGTTGACGATACCTCAATACAAACTCAATTACAGGATGGGCACCTAGTAACCCCTCCAATACTGCGGCCTCGGTGGAATGGCTATTCTTCTTTTTACGAACTTGGGGTAGCTCCATCTCTTCAAACAATACTTTCCCCAATTGTTTGGGTGAATTGATATTGAATTGATGCCCCACGCTTGTATATATTTCCTGTTCCAATTTCAGTATTTCGTCGCCTAATTCCAGAGACATCCTCTTCAACAATTGGGTATCCAAAGCAACTCCATCTCTTTCCATTGCTGCAATCACAGGCACTAAAGGCATCTCCAATTCGCTGAAAAGTGACCATAACCCTTGCTGGTTAAGTTCTTGTTGAAAAACTTTCTGCAATTTACACTTAGTTTCCAGACTATCACTAGAACATTCCGCAATTTGTTTTACATTTAACTTTTCTGCTGACGCACGTTTCTTCTTTGTACTCAGCAACTCCTCAAGAGATATTATCTCCACACCCAGCTTATTGAAAGCGAGTGCTGCCAGAGTCAAGTTCTTCTCACCCAATAGATGAGCCGCTATCTTCAAATCAAATTGCAAGTGCCGTAAACTTATTCCACAGTTAGCCAATGTA
Source organism: Dehalococcoidia bacterium (assembly GCA_030589825.1). GTDB lineage: Bacteria > Chloroflexota > Dehalococcoidia > GIF9 > AB-539-J10 > JAUUZT01. The sequence goes on along the minus strand of JAUUZT010000006.1, from coordinate 2,939 downwards.
GCTATTTCACGCTTACCATCATAAGTTATCTTAACTATGCTTGCATCCTCAAAAATAGGCTTTAGCTGTATCAGCTCAGTAAGTGGAATCTGGGCAGACCGATTCAATCTGTACTGCTCCATAGGGAGATAGAACGAACTGCCCTTAGAAGGGGATATTACAACCCCAGTAAGAGAAGCCTCTGATGTATTACCCTTCCTTTCTGTTACATGAGAATAAATCCCAAGAATAGCTATTTCAGCTACTCCTTTTAGTTCTCCTATAAGCCTACCCAAAATCGCCTCTGAATCTATAATAGTGCAGGAAGTTTTTGGAGTATCTTCGCTTTTTCCTGTTACAATCCTGACATCTGTCATTTTCGGTAGTCTTGGAAGTAACTTACTAAATTCAAGTTCTTGGAAGAGTTCCACCACCTTCTCCCTATTAAAATTTTTTACCAGGCACTTTTCAAGGTTCAATTCAACAGGGACTTCCCTGATTATAGTGACCAGCTCTTTACTTTGAAAAGCTTGTGCTTTATTTTGGCTCAGCATTGTTTGCAACCTGTTTGGCGCTATCTCACTGATATGAGCATAAATCTCTTCCAGACTACCATAACTCTGAATTAGTTTAGCTGCTGTCTTACTTCCAATGCCAGGAACGCCAGCAATATTATCTGAAGTATCACCAACCAGGGCTTTATAATCCACTATCTGCTCAGGACTCACTCCATACTTAACCTGCACAGCTTCTACATCATAAAGAAAGCTGTCATTGAAGCTGCGTCTGGGCATAAAAGCCTTAACATCTGGGGACAGTAATTGCAACATATCGTTATCCCCGGTACTAATAACGATTCTAACCCCCTTCTCTACAGCTTTTTCACTTAAGGTCCCAAGGATATCATCCGCCTCAAAACCTTCAACTTCGAAAACAGGGATATTTAAGACCTCCACCAGATGATGTACTCGTACGATTTGTTTTTTTAGTTCCTCTGGTGTCTTTTGACGCTTAGCTTTATATCCTTCAAACATTTTATGTCGAAATGTAGGGGCAGGATAATCAAAGGCAACGGCCCAATAGTCTGGCCGTAATTCTGCAAGGACTTTAAGTAACATGCTGGTAAATCCATACACTGCATTAACAAGTTCTCCTGTTCTTGAAACAGTTAATGGGGGGATAGCATGATATGCACGATGCACCAGGGCATTACCATCAAAAAGCAATAATAGCGGTTTATTACTATCGTCTTCTATCATTTCTGTCCCTACTTTATCCATATAACCACAGGATACTGAGGATATTGAAAAGCCAATGCAATTCCCTTATTTTTTAAATTATAGCATTTCCACATAACCCATAATCCTCCTTAATACATACAATGCTTTTTCTTTCCTATAGACTATTCTATGTTCCTTCAAACAAATTCTTGAATCATTCCCGATTGTCATGCTATGCTGCTTTTTAAGATGAACAAAGATTTTATTTCGATATCCCACCTTAGTCCCGATGAACTCGAATTGCTTCTAAAAGAAGCTCAGGTCATGAAACAAAAACGCAACTTAGCCTTGCTGCAAGGTAAAACAATAGCTTTACTTTTCGAAAAGCCTTCCCTTCGAACCAGACTCAGCTTCGAAATGGCTATGAAGCAGCTAGGCGGACAGGCATTGTATTTATCTCCGCAGGAAGTAGGAATGGGCAAGCGGGAACCAATACATGATGTAGCTCGGGTGCTTAGTCGTTATGTTGATGGCATTGCAGCTCGTACCTTACTGCATAGTACGCTATTGACCCTGGCTACATACTCGTCTGTTCCTGTAATAAACGCTCTTACTGATTGGGAACATCCCTGCCAATCACTGGCAGATTTATTAACAATACAGGAGAAAAAAGGCAGGCTCAGCGGTTTAAATCTGGCCTATATTGGTGACGGTAACAATGTGTCTAATAGTTTAATGCTCGCATGCTCCCTCATTGGGATGAACTTCCGCATCGCCTCTCCACCAGGTTATAAGATAAACGAAGAAATATTAACCCAATCCCAGAATTTTGCCGCCATAAGCGGCAGTAAAATTACTTTATCGGAAGATCCTGTTCAATCAGTTCGAGGCGCCGATATAGTCTATTCCGATGTATGGGTAAGTATGGGACAGGAAAGTGAGACCGAAAAACGACGGATGGCGTTTTCCAGATACCAGGTAAATGAAGCTCTTCTTTCTTTAGCCAATAAAGACGCCTTATTTATGCATCCACTCCCTGCTCATCATGGGGAGGAAATCTCTGTAGATATGTTAGAAAATCCTCACTCAGTAGTCTTTGACCAAGCAGAGAATAGACTCTATGCCCAAAAGGCAGTGCTTGTCAGGCTACTACTGCCAGACAATTCAGAAGTAGCATCCGTATGACAACCCCAATAATAACCATTATAGGAAGAACAAACGTTGGTAAATCGACATTACTCAACAGGTTAGCTGGTAAACGCCAGGCTGTAGTTGTCGACTCAGAGCGTATTACCCGTGACCGTGTCATAGCATCTATCACTTGGCAAGGACAGGAGCTAACTTTAGTAGATACAGGTGGATGGCAAACTAAACCAGAATCGACGCTCGAGGGCAAAGTACAGTTACAGGTAGAATTAGGTATAACTCAAGCAGATGCTATTATATTTGTAGTAGATGCCAAAACCGGATTAATCGCCTCTGATGAAGAGGTAGCAGAAGTGCTCCGCAGCAGTAACAAGCCAGTTGTTTTGGCGGTTAATAAAGTAGACTCAATAAACCAACCAGACCAGACAGCGGATTTTCTACGTCTAGGTATTGGCATTCCTATAGCCATCAGTGCCTACCATAACCTTGGAATAGACGATCTCATGGAGTCTGTCACAGCTCTTCTTCCAACCACTACTGGCAACCCTACTCAGCAAGCAGATGTTAAACTGTCAATAGTAGGACGTCCTAATG
>JAUUZT010000027.1 GCA_030589825.1 Dehalococcoidia bacterium | reverse complement strand
TTTTCCCTTGCTCATTTACAATTTCTCAGTAACCTCAACTAAGAATTACTAATTATTCTCTAGTATATCTAAAGACATACTATGGTTACTCATCCCACTTGCTGTTACCTGTACTCCATCGTTTAAAGCACCATATCAATCCAACAGCAAATATTAAGATCATTATAACCGCTGTTATTATTGCGCCAGAAGTCATTATTTATTTACCTCCTATTCCTTAGTAGACTCTTTTGTTTTCATTTTCCCAAGAACAAAACTCAAGATTAAAGTCACTACTAATACTACCCATATAAACGAACTTGCCCAGATAGGATATCCTCCATATGGTTGACGTAAGTCCTTTATAAAGCCACCATAAATTACCACAAAGAGTAGCCCTGCTGGAACTACGACTTTAATCATCCAATCAAACCATGCACCAATTTTAAAGTCTGAGGTCTCATTTACATAGTTTCTAAGACGGCTAGCAGGAAATTTCCATCCAACAACCAGACAACTAATTGCTCCAGTTAACAGCAATCCATAGAACGCAACTGCTCTATCTAGTAAGTCTGCTCCCCAATAGAGTCCACCATTAGTAGTAAATATAATTCCAATAAGAAAGGCCACTATACATACTCCAAGGGAGGTTTTAATTCTGCTCCAACCAAATTTATCCATAAGTGGAGCAATTACACCTCCATAGGCCAGAAAGTATGCTGATGTTAATCCTAGGATGAACAGACATATGAAGAAGATAACTCCAAAAAAGCTATTCATAGCAGGTAGCATTGATACTGCGGTAGGCCACGTAACGAACGCCAGACCAACGCTTGAGGCACTAACTCCTTCAACAGGCACTGATAAACTTTTCATCAGGAACCCGACTATGCTGAATACTGCGAAACCAGCAATAAAACTTGTAGCACAATTTCCAAGAGACGTTATGTAAGCATTGTTAGTTACATCACCTTTTTTTGATATAAAACTTCCATATGCATACATTCCTGCCATACCCAAGGAAAGAGTAAAAGCTATTTGGCTAAAAGCTGCAAACCATATGTCTCCACTTGCCAATTTGCTCAAATCTGTACTCAGATAGTAGTTAAGTCCTTGGCCTGCACCAGCCAAAGTAACTCCTCTTATCACCAGTACTCCCAAGAAAATCCATGCGATTATCATCACATATTGGGAAACAGGACCTATCACCTTGACTCCTTTAAAAATAACTAAGAATATTATTACCCAAACAATAATCAAGCATAGCACCAAAGCTAATATTGGAGTACCAAGTTCTCCTGGGCCTCCGGAAATATGTAATATTTCATTCCAGAAAAAACTTTGTGCGCCCTCAACTCCAGCTTGTCCAACTCCCCATGCCATTGTGGTCGAAGCACCAACGAAACGCAATGTCCAAGCCATAACTACAGTATAGTATGTAACAATTCCAAAAGCGCACCATACTGGCCACCATCCAAGCCATTCCCACTTCTTACCAATGCCAGCAAAAACACCTGGTGCGCCACTCCGGAAGTATTTCCCCATGCCATATTCCATTATCATCCATGGTATCCCCATTAGTAACAATCCAACCATCCAAGCTATGAGAAAAGCTCCTCCACCATTAGCGTATGTTAAGGCTGGAAAACGCCACAAATTTCCTAGACCGATTGCTGAACCTAGAGCTGCAAATATAAAGTAGCTCCGCTTGCTCCATTTCTCTCTTGCCATAACTATCCTCCATTTATTAACTCAATTAATTTCAATTTCTGTAATAATAAATAAAAGTAGTTATTACTACAGTTATCATCAAAAAAAGAGCTAAATTGAATGTTCTCTAACAACACTAAATAAATTAGGGGGCTAAAATTAGCCCCCTAATTATTATTACGTGCTGGCACTCAAAAGAGAAGTATTTATTCATTTCCCTAATATTGATAAAGACTTTCACCATAGCGGAAAATTGTAATTTACGATTTTAGATATGTCAATAGTTATTTTGGTTTCTATACTTTATTTAAATATTTAATAAGTACTTTATTATTATTTTACCTTTGTCATGTATATACCATTTTCGTTTATTGACAATGTTCGTAATTTATTGGATAATGTATGCGTAAATTATGGTTAAGATTAGATTACGTAGAGTCGGTGCTAAAAAGAGACCAATATATCGAGTTGTTGTAGCAGATAGCTTGTCTCCTCGCGATGGTAAATTTATAGAAGTGATAGGGCATTATAATCCCCTAACTGAACCTGCAACTTTTGACATCAATGAAGAGAAAGCATTAAAGTGGCTTGGGTGTGGTGCTCAGCCTACTGAAACCGTTAATAACTTGCTGCGAAAACTTGGCATCATCGATAAATTTAAGCAGCAAACTTCAAATTAATAATAGACCACAAAAGGAGAAAGATGAAAGAGCTACTTGAATATATTGTTAAAGCTATAGTTGTGGAACCCGACCAAGTAAGCATTACAGAAGAAACAAGCGATGAGGGGTTATTAATTAAGCTCGAAGTTGCAGCAGGAGATAAAGGAAGGGTAATTGGAAGAGAAGGTCGCGTAGCTCAAGCCATGCGTACTTTACTTAGAGTAAAAGCTGCAAAAGAAGATACGAGAGTCAGGTTAGAAATAGTTTAATACATGGAAAAGACTACTGTAATATATAATCCAATGGTTTTTATACAGTAGTACTAAAAAAGTCATCAATACCTTTAAATCAGTCCAGTGAGGCTGGTAAGTGGAACAATAGCAGGTGATATTCTTAGAAACCTCTTGCCAGTTTTATGGTAGGAGGTTTTTTTATTACAATGAATGTTTTGTTGACATCACAGGAAATAAACAAGGCATTAATTCGTATCGCACATGAGATTATCGAAAATAACAGATCCTGTCAGAGCATCACTCTTATAGGTTTGCTTACTCGTGGGGTGCCATTAGCACATCGTCTAGCTTTATTAATACATGAATTTGAAGGAGTCGTTGTTAATGTTGGTGCCCTGGATTTCCGTGGATATCGTGATGATATAAATTATGATACAGATCCAGCAAAAAGAAAACTATTTAGTGATATCTCCGTTCAGGTTACTGGTAATGTAGTTGTATTGGTGGATGATGTTCTTTCAACAGGCAGAAGTATACGAGCAGCAATGGATGCTTTAGTTCACATTGGCCGACCAAAATGCATTCAGCTAGCTGTATTAATCGATCGAGGTCATAGGGAAATGCCTATCAAGGCTGATTATGTAGGTAAGAACATCCCAAGCTCCAGAAAGGAACGAATACAGGTTAAATTGAAGGAAATTGATAATTCAGATTCAGTAATCATTATGCCGAATATTATAAAACGAAACTCATGAAAATAAAGGAGTAATTGTTGATGAGCCTGGCAAATAGAGACCTGGTAACGTTAGATGATTTTTCCAATGCTGAAATAGATGGACTTTTTTCACTCGCAAATATAATGAATAAATCAATAGATAAGCAAAGTTCTATATGTAAAAATAAAATTATGGCCAGTCTATTCTTTGAGCCTAGTACGAGAACGCGTCTTTCTTTTGAAACGGCTATGCACAGGCTTGGAGGACATGTTATAAGTGCAGTAGATATAGGTTCTACCTCTTTAGCTAAAGGGGAAAGTATTGCTGATATGGCCCGTGTCTTGGGTAGCTATGCAGATATAATTGTGATTAGGCATCCTTGGGAAGGAGCAGCAAAAGTGGTTGCTGACTACGCTGATGTCCCTGTGATAAATGCTGGTGATGGTGGTCATGAACATCCTACCCAAACATTATGCGATCTTTATACCATAAAAAGTGAGCGTCACAGCATTGAAGGATTAAGAATTGCACTTTGTGGGGACCTTAAATATGGGCGAACTATACATTCTTTAGCATACGCATTAGCTAGATTTGGAGCAAATATCCTTTTTCAATCATATCCGGGGCTTGAGATACCTGAACATGTACTAAGAAAACTAATAACAAATTATAATGGCACTCTTAAAATGAGTGAAGATTTGAAACAAGAGACCCAAAAAGGAGTGTTTCCTCTGAACTCTATTTATATCACACCCGGTAGCCCTCACCAATTGGCAATGATGCCCGACGTTAATATTCAAATAGAAACAGAGGCAAATGTCGATGCTCTTTATGTTACAAGGCTTCAAAAAGAAAGGTCTTCAAACAATTTAAATAAACATGAAGAGGAAGATAATTATCCTGTAGTAGATAAAAAACTACTAAGAGAAAAAAGGTTTAAACAAACTCTTGTAATGCATCCTTTACCACGTGTAGATGAACTAGCCTGCGAAGTAGATGCCGATCCCAGAAGCATGTACTTCAAACAGGCTGCATTTGGAGTTCCTGTTAGAATGGCTTTAATTTCACTTCTTCTAGGCGGTAGCAATATCACTACAAATGAAGATATTTCTAGACTATCAAAACCTAAACAGATGATATATAAAAGAAATTCAGGCCTAAAATGTCATAACCCTTTGTGTGTATCTAATCAAGACTCTGAGATCAAGTATATTAAGCCTGAATTTAAAATAATCAGCATTGGCCCCCTAAGATTAAGTTGTATATATTGTGAACATGAAAATAATCCATTATATATAGCCAGTTCGCTTTGGCATGAAGGCGGGTTGAAGTATAAAAAATACCACAGTGCAAATAGTCACTTGATTAAAAGAATAAAACCTGAAAATCTAATACTATTTGAGTCTGCAATTTCAGCTCAATCTCAGGGTTTTGAGCCCAGTAACTATGTTGGTACATCACATTCTACATTAAATATTAAAAGGTAAACTAATGAACTATAAGATGAATCAGCCAATTCTTATCTATGGAGGTCGTATAATTGATGCTGCTCAAGATATAGATCAAATAGGTGACTTATTTGTTAATAATGGCAAGATCGTAGAATTGAGCAGAGGAACAATTCCTATAAACAAATATGAATCTGAATCGGTTCTAAAAATTAATGCAAAGGGACTCATAATAACTCCTGGATTCATTGATATTCATTGTCATCTTAGGGAGCCTGGTTACAGTAATAAAGAAACTATTATTACTGGAACAAAGGCGGCGGCGGCAGGTGGCTTCACCACAATTTGTTGTATGCCTAATACAAATCCACCTCTTGATAATCAGTCAATTATCAAATGGTTGATTAACAAGACAAAACGCGAAGGGATAGTCAATGTTCTTCCTGTAGCATGTATTACCAAAGGCAGAGAAGGTCTAGAACTAACAGAAATGGCTGAACTAGTTAAAACTGGAGTGGTCGCTTTCAGTGATGATGGTAATGGGGTATCAAATTCAAAGATTATGCGTAATGCCCTTGAATATAGCGCTCAGTTAGGCTTTCCTATTATGGAACACTGTGAGGATAAAGCTTTAAGTGCTGGAGGGTCAATAAATGAAGGTTTGGTATCGGAAAAGCTTGGTGTAATTGGTATTCCAGCAGCAGCAGAAGAGGTAATGGTGGCACGTAACTTGATATTAGCCCATTTGACAGGCGGTAAAATCCATATCTCTCATGTCAGTACTCGAGGTTCTGTTCAAATGATACGTATTGCCAAGGAAAAAGGAATTAAGGTCACCGCCGAAGTAACCCCACATAACCTTACATTGACTCAGAATAATGTATTTAAGAATATACCAGATGGAATAAAGGCAAGTACTATAAAATCATCAGATAAAGAACAAAACCTTCTTACTAAGTTAGACTCGGTTTATAATACTAATGCCAAAATGTATCCTCCGTTAAGAACAGATAAAGATATTGAGTGCCTTATTGAAGCACTCAATGACGGAACGATTGACGCAATTGCTACTGATCATGCTCCACATACGTTGATAGACAAAAATGGTGATTTATATTCATCTGCTTTTGGGGTTAGTGGGTTTGAGACTGCTTTTGGCTGCATCATGGGATTAGTTCATACTGGGAAAATAGATTTAATCAGTCTTGTTTCAAAGCTTACTTATAAACCAGCAATGATAATAGGTAAAGCAAATGAACTTGGATTTTTAAAAAAAGATAGATCTGCCAATATAACCATTTTTGACCCAAAGCAAGAATGGACAGTAGATAGTAAACTGTTTTTATCAAAAGGTAAAAACACGCCTTTTGACGGATTTAGATTCAAGGGTAAGATCATGGCAACCATTGTCAATGGTGATGTAGCATATATAGACAATACACTAAGACCTCATTCGAATTAGATAACAATTATCGGAACCAAAAATGAAACAATCGTTATGTACCATAATAAACAATATAGAAATTATGCCTGGTGTGCATCTAATATCTTTTGAATCCCCTTATATAGCTGCTATAGCTCAGCCAGGCCAATTTATAACAATTGACTGCAATGACGTTTTGTTGCGTCGTCCTTTCAGCATACACAAAGCTAATTCCGGTCAAGTTTCTATTCTTTTTCAAACGGTAGGAAAGGGAACGGCATGGTTATCAAAACAGAAAAATGGAAATAAACTAAACATTCTCGGTCCGTTGGGTAGAGCTTTCAATGTTAATACTAAGTCAAAGCATCTATTACTGATTGGAGGAGGTATTGGTATCGCTCCCCTAATATTTTTAATTCAACGTACTCTATCAGAACATTTAATTACCCTAGTGCATGGAGCAAATACCGCTAGTTTACTCTATCCATTATCATCGCTTAAATTTCATAACTCTAAAGAAAAACAAAGATATGAAAATAACAGCTATCCTCTAATAGATTCAAAGTTTCACTACATTTCTGTCACAAACGATGGAAGCTCTGGTTATAAAGGGGTAGCGACGGACGTAATCACTGATTCTCTTAACTGGGCTGACCAAGTATTTGCTTGCGGTCCAACTGGCATGTATATAACTATGTTAAAATTAATTGAAAATATACAATTTTCAAATCCTAATACCGAATCCAATAAATATCACCAAGATAATATAGAAAAGCTATATAAATGTCAGCTTTCTCTCGAGGTAAGAATGGGTTGTGGTATTGGTACTTGTTATGGTTGTAGTATAAATACCAAGAATGGAATGAAAAAAGTATGTCTTGATGGACCAATATTTGAACTGGACCAAATCCTGTGGGATGAGATATTGATATAAAATCTTGTTACTTCTGAAAGGGTATATCATCATTTTGATTTGCAACTGAATATGGAGACTTCTCCCTCTGAAAATAAAGGTTACTCCTCCGTTAGTGTTCAATTACTCAGTAACAGTGGACTACTAATACTGTTCTTTTTTCTTATTCTTGGGGCATGGAAAAATATTACTGCAGTAGTAATATTGCTTAGCATTTTCTTTGCTGCTGTTGGCATAGCCAAGTTTTGGAGTCACTATTCACTAAGGAACGTCTATTATGAACGTTTACTTAGCGATTGCCGTACATTTCAAGGAGAAACAATACAACTCACAATAAGAGTAAGCAATAAGAAACTGTTACCACTGGCATGGTTAGATATCAACGATAAATTACCAATAGAATTACCAATACTCGGATTACAAAACGAAATATTGTCAAAAAGCACACCAACTATTTCTATCGCACTCTCTGGTTATAAAAGAGCAAGTTTGAATTACCATATTGAATGTAATAAACGCGGTTATTATATATTTGGTCCTGCAAGTTTACATTCCAGCGATATATTTGGATTTTATCCGCGATCAGTCATAATTCCTGAAAAAGAAACCTTAATTGTCTATCCCAGAATATTCTCATTTGATAACCTTGAATTACCAACACGCCAGCCACTGGGAGAGTTAAAAGCAAAATATCGTATTTTTCAGGATCCAACCCGTACCATCGGGGTAAGAGAATATATTCCAGGAGATCCTTTTAATCATATTAACTGGAAAGCTACGGCACGACATCTTCAGTTACAGGTTAAAGAATTCGAGCCATCTACAACATTACAAAATGTAATATTTCTTGGTGTCGATAGTTTTATTGACGATGAAATGAAAGAACAACACAATAATTTTGAATGGGCAATTAGTACAGTTGCCTCTATTGCCAATCATCTTATTAAAAATGGTTCAGCTTTAGGATTTTTTACAAATACTACTCTTTCAAAAAACAATGATTTTATTAGAGTAATGCCTGGAACAAGTCCTGAACACATGGTAAACATCCTGGAAATTCTCGCTAAAATTACTTTTAAACCAATTTATACTTTAGAAACACTTATCAATCAACAAAAAGGTTCTTTACCATGGGGAGCCACTCTTATCTTCATCATATCTGATGTCTCGTTACGACTGAAGAAAACATTGGATGTTTTGAACGATTCAGGATACCAAATAGTATTGTTTCAAATTGGAAATATGCTCCCTGAAACAGAATACCACTGTTACACAACTTATAAAATAAAATCTCATGGAGACATTACAGCGCAAAACGCCTCTTTGTTAATGGAAAAAGTACTTTGAAAAACTGGAGCGAAAATATTCTTTATTCAATTATCATTATGACAGAAGGTTGCTGGTTAGCAGCAAT
>JAUUZT010000008.1 GCA_030589825.1 Dehalococcoidia bacterium | reverse complement strand
GGCTTCCATAGCCAACAATACCAATAGTCTTTCCGTTCAAAACTTCCAGATTTGAATCTTTTTCATAATAAATCTTAGCCATGTATATATCTCCTCTATCTTTATTGTTTATTTGTTGTACAGATTATTGACGAGCCATAGCAATCTTGCCAGTTCTGGATATTTCTTTAATTCCAAAACGGCGAAGAAGGTCTAATAAGGATTCTAGTTTACTTTCATCGCCTGTTGCCTCAACTGTCAGTGTATTTATGGACACGTCAACAATATTCGCTCTAAATATATCAACAATTTGTATAATCTCATTCCTTGTTGCTGCTGTGGCATTAACTTTTATTAACGCCAGTTCCCTGGCTACCATGCTCCTATCAGTTATGTCCGTTACACGTACTACATTAATTAGTTTATCTAATTGTTTCCTCACTTGTTCGATATCCAGGAATCTGCCTTTTGTAACAATAGTCATACGAGATAGATGAGCATGCTCACAATGGCCAACAGCAAGGCTTTGTATATTAAAACCTCTACGGCGAAACAAGCTTGCCACTCTTGCCAACACTCCAGGTTTATCTTCTACCAAGGCAACTAATATATGTTTTTTATTACTTGGATCTTTTTCCATAAGACATAACCTTGCTTTTATTAATTGTTTCCATTGGCGGTATTTCCAAACTTTTATCAAGTCTTTCCCCTGGCGGAATAATCGGATACACGTTAGACTCAGGTTCAACCATAAAGTCTATAAGAAATGGACCAGGATTATCTATTGCCTTTTGTATTGCTGGGACTACATCCTCCCTATGTGTTACTTTTATACCAGGTATATCGTAGGCTTTAGCAATTGCTACAAAATCTGGATTCCACAGTTTCACCCCAACATAAGAGCGATTATAGAAGAGTTCTTGCCATTGACGCACCAATCCAAGATACCCATTGTTAATAATGGCAATCTTTACAGGAAGATTCTCTTGCCTTATAGTAGCCAATTCTTGTATTGTCATTTGAATACTACCATCACCAGCAATGCACCATACTGCTTCCTTGGGGCAGCCAATATTAACCCCTATAGCCGCAGGAAGCTCAAATCCCATAGTGCCCAAACCCCCTGACATAATAAGGGTATTTGGCTTATTGTAAACGTAATGTTGCGCTGCCCACATCTGATGCTGCCCTACTCCAGTAACTATCGTAGCATTTCCATAAGTTTCTTTATAAATCTGCTGAATGACATAATCTGGAAGCAGGCCCTCACTTTCCACAATCTTCAATGATTGATGTTCATAACGCCACTCCCCTATCAAAGAAATCCAGTCCACATGTTCCTTAGTCTCTATTTCTTTATTTATAGCCCTTAAAACATTCTTAATATCGCCTACTATTGGAACATCTACTGGCACATTCTTGCCTATCTCTGCTGGATCAATATCAATATGGATAACCTTGGCATGCTGAGCAAATTTCTTTGTATCTGCTGTAGCCCTATCATCGAATCTCATGCCAATAGCAATAATTACATCAGCATTCTGTACTGCCATATTAGCATGAACCATGCCGTGCATCCCTAGCCAGTCAAAATTAAGTATATGGTTTTGTGGGAAGGAACCAAGGCCAAGTAAAGTTGTGACTACAGGAACCTGTGCTTTCTCCGCGAATTCTTTAAGCTCATCGTAAGCTCCAGAGAGAACTACTCCTCTGCCTGCAATAATAACAGGCTTTCGAGCTACGCCAATAAGTTTTGCTGCTTTTTTTATTTGAACTGCGTGTACACGCGATACAATTTTATAACCTGGTAGATCAATTTTTTCAGGATAATTGAACTCCACTTCTTCTTGTTGTACATCTTTAGGAATGTCTATTACTACTGGACCAGGTCTTCCTGTTTGCGCAATATGAAATGCCTCCCTTATTGTTGTCGAGAGCTTTTCAGTTTCAGTAACAAGATAATTATATTTAGTTATAGGTAGAGTAATAGCACTAATATCCGTTTCCTGAAAGGCATCTTTCCCAATAAAAGGTCGACCAACTTGACCAGTTATACATACTAATGGTGATGAATCCATATATGCATTTGCAATGCCAGTTACTAGATTAGTGGCTCCTGGTCCTGAAGTTGCAAAGCAAACACCTGCTTTATTAGAGACTCGTGCATATCCATCTGCGGCATGTGCTGCACCCTGTTCATGTCTGAATAGTATATGTCGAAGTTGTGGATATTGAGGAAGAGTATCATATATAGGAAGAGTTGACCCTCCAGGAATACCAAAAACTATTTCAACCCCTTCTTTTATTAGAGTCTCACACAATATTTGAGCGCCTGTCTTTTTCATAATATTCTCATTTAATTAGAAAAAACTGCTCCAGAACTGGCTGACATTACTTGATCCGCATAACGTCTTAGATAACCAGTTTTTATCTTAGCCTTAAATGACGGTAAATCATTTAATCTTTTCTTGATCTCTGCATCAGCAAGTTCTACTTCCAATTTACGTTGTGGAATATCTATTTTAATAATATCACCATCTTTAATAGCGGCTATAGGACCTTTCACTGCAGCTTCGGGAGAAACATGTCCAATGGCAGCTCCCCTAGAACCTCCAGAAAAACGACCATCGGTAATCAACGCGATTTCCTTATCCATACCCATTCCACTAAGAAGCGATGTAGGTGTCAACATTTCTCGCATCCCCGGACCTCCTTTGGGCCCTTCATAACGGATTACTAAAATATCACCAGATTTAAATTTCCCTGCCATTATGGCCGTGGAAGCATCCTCCTCGCTATTAAAAACTCTAGCAGGGCCTTTATGGCTGAGCATTTCTGGAGCTACTGCTCCACTTTTTACAACTGCTCCTTCTGGAGCTAAATTACCGAATAATATACTGAGTCCTCCAGTAGGACTATATGGATTAGATAAAGGATAAATTACATTTCTATCCTCAACCTTGGCATGCTTTATTACCTCACCAATTGGTTTTCCTACTACTGTTTTAGCATCAAGCTTCAGCGACCCCTTAATTTCCTGCATCACTGCTGACACACCACCAGCCACATCCAGGTCCTCGATATGCTGTTCACTCGCAGGCGAAAGCTTACATATATGCGGAACATTATCACCTATTTCATTTATCCATGATAAAGGATATTCTATACCTGCTTCATGTGCTATTGCAGAAAGATGCAACACTGTATTGCTACTACCCCCCAAAGCCATATCTACAGCAAAAGCATTATGTATACTATCCCTTGTAATTAAATTTTCTGGCCTGATATTTTCAGATAAGACTTGCATGATTTGCTGTCCCGCTGCGTATGCAAGCTGAATTCGTCGGGCCTGCACTGCCGGTATGGTTCCATTGCCAGGTAGTGCTATTCCTAATGCCTCACATATGCAGTTCATGGTATTAGCAGTATACAAGCCAGAGCAACTACCACAACCCGGACAAGCAACTTTTTCCATTTCTGTTAGCCTTGTCTCGGTAATATCACCATTTATAGTCATACCAACAGCTTCAAATACGCTGATTAAATCAATTGACCTAACTCTGTTTTTATCATATATTTTACCTGCCATCATAGGTCCTCCACTAACAAATATACAAGGCAAGTTTATTCGAGCGGCTGCCATCAGCATACCTGGCACTATCTTGTCACAATTAGGAATAAATACCAAAGCATCAAACGCATGAGCCATTGCAAAAACTTCGCAAGTATCTGCAATAATCTCTCGGCTTGGCAAGCTATATTTCATACCCTCATGATTCATAGCAATACCATCACATACAGCAGTAGTGTTGCCTACAAAAGGAACACCTCCTTTATCCCTGACCCCTTCCTTGACAGCCCGTACTATTGATTCCAGATGAATATGTCCAGGAACAATATCATTGTTGCTACTTATTATCCCGATAAAGGGTTTATCCCAGTCATCAGTTGAGCAACCTCTTGCATACAACAAAGACCTATGGGGTGCACGTTCAATGCCTTTTTTCACCGCGTCACTTTTCAATACTACCTCCTAATAATTAAAGTGTAGACTCTAACACCAACAATCAATTGGTTTCAAGTATGGTAATTTTTTCAATCCTCCGTAAATGTCTGCCACCCTCGAAGTTTGTAGACAGAAATATTCTCACGATATCCAGCGCTACACTGGTTTCCATATCCTCACCTTTAAGACAAAGGATATTTGCATCGTTATGTCTTCTTGCTCTGCTTGCTGCAAGAGCATCATAACATAAAGCTGCCCTTATCCCTTTTAGCTTATTGGCTGCAATACTCATTCCCACACCAGTTCCACATATTAAAATTCCTACCTCAGCATTACCTGAACTTAATCCTTCTGATACTTTCAGGGCGATATCTGGATAGTCAACAGAATCAGTGTTATAACAGCCATAGTCTTGATATTCATGACCTGTCTCGCGCACATAATCCATAACTTTGTGCTTTAAATAAAACCCACGGTGATCACAACCTATAGCAACATTCATAATTATTCCTTACTTTGGCGATAATCATTTATAACACGCTCAATATCACTTTCGGATATTATTCCATGGCGCAAGATAACAGGTTCCACTCCAGTAATATCTATTATGGTTGACTCTTTACCGCCTGGTGTCTTTCCTCCATCAATAATCAGGTCAACAAAATTTCCTAGTTGCCTCCGTACCTCATCCGCTGTATGTGCACTTTTCTCTCCGCTAATATTTGCACTTGTGCCAATTATTGGATTACCAAGGTACTTGATAAGTTCCAATGGTATTGGATGCCCTGGCATTCGCACTGCCACTGTAGGCTGACTGGAAATATATTTGGGTAGAGTGCTAGCCTTCTGCATAATAAGAGTCAGCCCTCCAGGCCAGAAGTATTTCGCCATTAGAGAAGCCATTTCAGATATCTCGTCAGTTAGTTTTTCAAGCTGGGAGATATTGCTAAAAAGCAATGGAAAAGGCATATTTTTAGGCCGTTTTTTTACTTCGTAAATCCTCTCTATAGCTTTGCAATTAGAAATATCAGCGCCTAGACCATAAACAGTGTCAGTAGGAAATGCAATTATCCCCCCTGTTTTAAGGGTCTTTACTCCTTTTTCAATTAGCTCTCTTGATGTATCTATTTTCTTTCCCTTTTTTATATATATGCTTTGAAATAAAATATTGCCAATGGTGTAAAAATGTCAGTAATTTGAAATACTCCCTACTAGTCAGTGCTCAAATATCATTCAGTAATACTGTAGAAGTACTTTATTTGCTTTTTTTGTCTGTCTTAGCTGACGACCCTTACTAATCAATCAGTAAGTAGATTAATGTTATATAGTATGCTATTTCTTCTATTGGTTAGTTTCTCCCCTTGACGCTAGTATAACACAATGATAATCTAGCATGACTATGCCAAGTATCAATGATAAACAAAAGACCATATCACATAGCCATCGGGTCTCTACCAGCGATGATATTGAAGTTTCTACTTATTTAGAAATCGCCAAGGGATTAAAAATAGAACAGACTTTGCCTGAGATTAAGCCACTTTCGCTCGCTAAACGAGAGACCATTATAATTATCGACTTTGGTTCACAATATACCATGCTTATTGCAAGGCGAATACGTGAATGCCATGTCTATTGTGAGATTGTACCTTATAATACTCCTTTAGAAAAAATAGCATCTCTTAAACCCCGGGGGTTCATTCTCTCTGGAGGACCTTCTAGCGTTTATGCTTCAAATGCACCTTTACCTTCAGAAAATATTTATGAACAACACATACCTGTAATGGGTATTTGTTATGGGATGCAAGTTATCACACATCAATTAGGAGGACAGGTATTACCAGGGGAACTAAATGAATATGGCCAGTCAATGCTGGATATAAGTGATACTACCAATCCTCTTTTCACAGGACTTCCCAATACTTTACCCGTATGGATGAGTCATGGTGACCATGTTATAGATATGCCACCTGGCTTTAAAGCTTTAGCACAAACTGAAAATTCTCCTATTGCTGTCATGGGTAATAACAAACACATTTATGGGCTCCAGTTTCATCCTGAAGTAGCTCACACACCACATGGTAAAGAAATATTTGAAAATTTTGTTTATAAAATCTGTGCTTGTAAGGGCAACTGGACACCTGCTCGATTTAAAACTGAGAGCATTGCTAAAATTAAGAAGCAAGTGGGAAATGAAAAGGTAATCTGTGCTTTATCTGGAGGCGTAGATTCGGCAGTTACTGCCACTCTGATTCACTTGGCTATTGGTGACAATCTAACCTGCTTCTTCATTAATAATGGTCTATTACGGCGTGAAGAAGCGGAGAGAATACTTGACACTTTTAAACGTAACCTTAAGTTGAATATTGTGTATGTCGATGCTAGTGAGAGATTTTTACAGCAACTCAGCGGAGTGACTGACCCTGAAACAAAACGGAAATTAATTGGAGTAGAGTTCATTAATGTATTTGAGGAAGAGGCTACAAAATTAGGACAGATTGCTTTTCTTGCTCAGGGAACTCTTTACCCAGATGTAATAGAAAGTACAACAGTAGAGACTAAAGCAGCAGTTACAATAAAGAGCCACCACAACGTCGGTGGACTACCCTCTAATATGAGACTTCGTCTTGTTGAACCTTTGCGTTATTTATTCAAAGATGAGGTTCGTGAATTGGGATTAGCACTAGGAATGCCTGAGGACCTATTATGGCGGCAGCCATTTCCTGGCCCAGGTTTAGCTATCAGAATTATAGGAGAAGTAACTAAAGAAAAACTAGAGATCCTTCGTGGCGCTGACTGGATAGTCATGGATGAGATTAAAAAAGCTAAATTATATCGTCAACTGTGGCAATCTTTTGCAGTACTTACGGACGTAAAAAGTGTTGGGGTAATGGGTGATTACCGCACATATGGCTATTTAATAGCAATTAGAGCAGTAAAAAGTAATGACGCTATGACTGCCGATTGGGCTCGTTTACCATATGACCTTATGGCCAGAATATCGGACCGAATTGTAAATGAGGTCCCTAATATTAACCGTGTAGTCTATGATATTACTAGTAAACCGCCAGCTACCATCGAATGGGAATAATAATAATATTACGGTACTATAAGTATTTGATAATGGAGACGATATAGTAATTGTTGAAAGTAATGGTGGTTGGTAGTGGTGCCAGAGAACACGCTCTGGTTTGGAAAATAGCTCAGAATCATAAAGTAGAAAAGATATTTATATCGCCAGGAAATGCTGGTACTGCAAGCTTAGCTGAAAACATAGTTATCCATCCTGATGATATAGAATCTTTAGCCACAATTGCTAAAGATAAAGGGGTTGATCTTGTGATTGTTGGTCCAGAACAGCCTCTTTCCCTTGGAATAGTAGATTATTTCGAAAACTTAAGCATTCCTATTTTCGGTCCGACAAAGGCTGCTTCCCAAATAGAGTCAAGCAAGATATTTGCTAAAGAATTGATGATTCAGAATAATATTCCATGTTCCCAAGGAGTTGCCTTCTCTTCTTACAATGAAGCCTATAGTTATCTTATTCAGCAAACTCCTCCTTTTGTTGTAAAAGCAGATGGTTTAGCCGCCGGAAAAGGCATAATAATAACTAATTCTCTATCGGAAGCTAGTCAAGCATTAAAGGATATGATGGAAGGAAAAGTTTTTGGGTCTGCAGGAAGCAAGGTTATAATTGACACCTATATTTCAGGGAGAGAAGTAAGTTTACTAGCCTTTACCGATGGTAAATCAATTTCTACTATGATTCCAGTGTGTGATTACAAGAAAGCACGGGATGGAGATCACGGGCCAAATACTGGTGGCATGGGATGCTATAGCAGACCTGATTTTTTTCCACCCCAGATGGCATATAAAGCAACTCAGACAGTTCTATTACCTGCGATAAAAGCTATGTCTCAAAGAGGAACTCCCTATAAGGGAGTTCTTTATGCAGGGCTAATGATCACAGATGAGGGTGATATTATTGTGCTAGAATTTAATTGTCGATTTGGTGATCCAGAAACCCAAGTTTTACTCCCACTTCTTAAGACTGATATTGTTGATATTTGCCTTGCAGTTGTTCAAGGTAGGCTCGACAAAATAAAGATAGAATGGAGTAACAAAGCGTGTGTAGGAACAGTTATGTCATCTGCAGGATATCCTGCTAGCTACGAAAAAGGATACCCTATAATTGGGTTAGAAAGTATTGACAAGGATGCCTTAGTTTTTCAAACAGGAACCAAGCTAGGCAATGAAGGAAAAATATATAATAATAGTGGACGTGTTCTTACATTATCATGCACTGGTAAGGACATAGAAGAAGCAAGAGAGAAAGTTTATCATAATATTAAGAATATTCATTTCAATGGTAGTTATTATCGAAAAGATATTGCATTAAGGAAGGTAAATTAGAATGGCAAAAATAGGTATAGTAATAGGTAGTAATAGTGATACCGATAAAATACAACCAACATTAAACATTTTGGACCAATTAGGTATCATTTATGAGCTCTCCGTTATATCAGCTCATCGAAATCCAGAAAAGGTTAGAAACTATGGACAAGGAGCCGAAGAGAATGGTTTTGATCTTATTATTGCAGCTGCCGGCGGTGCTGCTCATCTTCCTGGTGTACTGGCAAGCTGGACCAGTATTCCTGTAATAGGTATTCCTGTTCCCAATGGTGCATTGCATGGCATCGATGCTCTATTATCTATTATACAAATGCCTGGAGGTGTTCCTGTTGCCTGTATGGGTATTGGAAAAGGTGGCGCAACAAATGCCGCCCTATTGGCTTCTCAAATTCTAGGCATGAAATATGATGATATTAAACAGGCGTATATAAAATATAAAATGGAATTAGCAGGAAATAAGAAATGATTGAGCGTTATTCACGAGCCCAAATGGAGCAAGTATGGGCTGAAAAAAGCAAGTTTAATAAGTGGTTGCAGGTAGAGATAGCTGTTTGTGAAGCTTGGACAGAACTAGGAGCAATTCCTCATGATTCCATGATAAAGATAAGGACTGCCCAGTGCAATATAAATCGCCTGGCCGAAATACTCAGTGTAACCCATCACGATATGACAGCCTTTCTTGGTTCGGTCGCTGAAAGTCTTGGTGAAGAATCACGATTCATTCATCTAGGCCTTACATCTTCAGATGTTATGGATACTGCCCTAGGACTCCAATTAAAAGAAGCTTCTCTGATAATTGAGCATGGTTTGGCAGAACTAATCTCCGTTTTAGAACAGAAAGCCATAAAATATAAATATACTTTAATGATTGGACGCACACATGGAGTTCATGCCGAGCCAATTACTTTTGGTTTAAAATTAGCATTATGGGTAGAAGAGATGAAACGTAACGCAAAAAGACTATCAAGTGCTATAGAGGCTATCTCTATTGGTAAAATCTCTGGTGCAGTGGGTACCTACGCAACAATACCTCCTGATATTGAAGTAATAGCATGTAATAAAATGGGACTTTCCCCTGCTCCTATCTCAAACCAAATAATTCAGCGTGACCGTCATGCTCAATTCATGAGCACATTAGCGATTCTAGGGGGATCTCTAGAAAATATTGCAACTGAGATTAGGAGCCTTCAGAGAACAGAAATATTAGAGCTTGAAGAGCCATTTCAAAAAGGCCAAACAGGTTCCTCCGCAATGCCACATAAAAGAAATCCTGAACTGTGTGAAAGAATTTGTGGTATAGCTAGATTATTAAGAGGTTATGCCGTTACTTCGCTTGAAAATATTGCGCTATGGCACGAACGTGACATTAGTCATTCTTCTACAGAACGAGTTATTCTTCCCGACGCGTGTCTAGTAATAGATTATGCTTTGTTCCTCCTAATCAACGTTATGAAAGACCTTAATGTCTATCCGGAGAATATGAGGCGCAATCTTGAGCTTACCAGAGGATTGGTATTCTCTCAAAGAGTATTACTAGCACTTATCGGTACAGGCCTAAGCAGAAAAGAAGCATATGAAATAGTACAATCTAATGCGATGAAAGTTTGGCAGGAAGGCGAGGATTTCTTGACCTTACTCAAGAGTGATAATCGAGTAGCCGAGCGATTAGATGCCAAAAAAATTGATTCTCTCTTTGATTATGATTATTACACAAAACATGTAGATACTATTTTCCAACGATTAGAGCTTGGTTAAATTAAAAGACATTCCGACACAAATGGAATATCTGGTCTCTCTTTTCCACATAAGGTATAAAGGGAAATTTATTACCCTGAAGAGTTATCTGATTATATCTACTATTCCCATCATTAAATTGGCTATCAATAATTTGTTTAGCAGATAATTAATAAATATATTTAGGCATTGTATTAAAATAGAGAGGTTCAGTTTAAGTATTAACTCGAACAGGTGATTAGTAACACAAGCCAAAGATATAATGATATTTTTAACAATTCAATAAAAAAAGACCTGTTGAGCGATGTTTGGACTTTGAGTATGTTAGGTATTGATATTTCAGAATGGATCCAAAGGTTTAGTTCCTTTATTCCATTATTATTTTTTCTGATCCTGCCAATAATACTTAAAAAACTGAAAAAAAACACCACACCTGATATCAATGAGTTTTATCAACACCTACAAAGTATCGGAATAAAATCTTTCATATCTGCTGCAGACAATGATAAGCGTAAAATAGGGCTTGGCGGAAGATTTTCATCCCAGAAATCAGAAGGGTTTATAGATATAAGAAACAGGAACATTGATTCATGTAATATGGTTTCAGCCTCCAATCAGTATGGGAAGGATTACTATGTTGATTACCTGGTAAAGAACTCAATTATCACAGGAAATAGCATGCCTAAAAAAACCAAATTGGTCCGGAAGAAAAACTCCCTTTGGGGGGGGATAACAATTGATTTTGAATGGAAAGGTGACACTATACTGGCCGAGACCCTAAATTCAGATTATTGTATTAAGGAAAGGCTATTACAAGGTAATTTTGAATCTATTAAAGGTAATATCTGGATTTATCCCGAACCTAAATATGGGTATTTTAGAATACGCAATTCTTACTTTCTTCCGCCACAGCAAATTTTTGAGGCAATCGACACCATTGCCAAACATTTAAAGTCATATAGTGTATATTGATAGAATTCCCTTAGTTAACTGTTATACCCTTCTTGTCTTACCAATGGATAGTCTATTTATTCCATTTCCACTAGGTAGCTAACATTTTAATTAACCGTAATAAATCAGGATCTAATATTTTTCTTTTCTTAAAGGTATCTTCCAAAGGTGTGTGCGTTACTCGACAATTTTGTTCTCCCATCATATAACCAAACTTCCCTTGAACCAGCATTTCCACAGCAGCAACTCCAAGTCTGCTGGCCAGGATTCTGTCCCTAACCGTAGGAGAACCTCCTCTCTGTATATGCCCAAGAACACAGATTCTATATTCCAGTTTTAGCCTTTCCCATACTTGCTGGGCAATTTGAAAAACCCCTCCTGCGTCATCACCTTCAGCAACCACTATGATGCTCGATTTTTTTCCTTTATTTAAATTCTGTTCGATATTCACACAGATATCCTCTATGTTTGTCACTATTTCTGGTACTAAAATATCTTCAGCCCCACCAGCAATTCCTACGTCCAGCGCAATGAACCCCGTTGACTTCCCCATGACTTCAATAAAGAAAGGACGTTGCAAAGACTCAGCAGTATCCCTTATTTTATCTATAGCATTCAAAGCAGTATTTATAGCTGTATCAAATCCTATAGTGAAGTCAGTACCATATACATCGTTATCTATAGTACCCGGAATGCCAATTATTTTTACTCCTTCCTGAGCCAGAGCTGCAGCACCACGAAACGTTCCATCTCCACCTATAGTTATTAAAGCTTCAATATCTCTTCGTTTCAGGGCCTCAATTGAACGTTTCACCCCCTCAGTAGTCTTCATTTCATCACAGCGAGCCGTCTC
>JAUUZT010000156.1 GCA_030589825.1 Dehalococcoidia bacterium | reverse complement strand
TGCCTCCCAGGTTTAGTGTAATTTTAGAGCCAACGCCTGAATTAATTGCTATCTGTACAGCTTCTCGGTCTGGGATGATAGCTATGCCTACGTTCTTGGCTTTTGCTTTCATTAAAGCGCAAAGTATGAATGTAGAATCACCGCCACCGCCAGCACCTGGATTATCTGCGGCGTCCGCGATAATAACAGGTCCGCAGGAGGAATTAACAGCTTCTTGGACAGCCTCTTCAGGGGTTAGGAATTTCTTTTTGAATTTTTCTCGCATTTCCCAGATTACTTTTGCCATATCATCAACGATGGTGTTGGCTAATTTTTCGTCGCCATCAGTGATAGCCATAACAGACATCTGGGCATCGTGGATATCAGACCAGGGAAAACCGTGCATTACTGCTACATTAATGACTCCGGGTTCACTCTCCCATTTATGAACTCTATTAAGTAATTCGACATGGGGGGTTTTGCTTGTTTCTATGGTATGAGCCAGAATTGGTATTTGTCTTAGCCTCATTATGGGGGATATTTCTCCTCTTATTACCCTGGCTATACATTTACCTGCCTCGTAGCCTCGCTTAAAACAATCGGTGTGAGGGTAGTTTTCATAGGGGAAAAATGCAGTTGCATTTTCTATCATAGTGTTGGTTACATTAGCATGGAGGTCCAAAGTACTTATTATTGGCATTTTAGCTCCTGTAACCTCACGTATTGTTTTTAGCAGTGCCCCTTCTCCATCCGGTTCATTTTCCGAGACCATTGCTCCGTGAAGGTCAAGAAGTATACCGTCGATATTTTCCGTATTTTTTATTGCCTGAACTATTTCTTCCTTTGTGGATTCAAACATTTCTTTTGAAACCATACCACCTGGCGTGGCAGAAGCGGCTATTACTGGTATTATTTCAAAACCCTCTTCTTCCATTGCCGTTATAAATCCACCAAGATTAGTTTGGGTACCTTTAAAGAAAGGAATTACATATTCAGCGCTTGTGAGATGACGTTCTTCGAATTGCCTTCGCGTGGTTATATCGGGACAAAAACAATTGGTTTCGTGTTCAAATTCTGCAATAAGGACTTTACCTTTTATCATATCTCTGCATCTCCATGAATTTGTTTTTTATAAAGTACCCGTATTATTAGCTTGAGTGTAAATAATTGTTTTCTGTGTACAATTTATCTTAAACTCTTAAGTACTTAGTTTATGGAAAATAATTAATGGATTAATACTCTGCCTGTCTGTACACCTGTCAGTTTTCCATTCTTAGCGACCACTTGTCCATTGACTATAATATAACTTATTCCTTTCGGATATTGGTGGGGTTCTGCAAAGCTGGCGTTGTCACTGATTTTATCTGCATCGAAGACCAGTAAATCAGCCCAGAAACCATCACGAATGATACCTCTATCTTGCAGGCCTACTTTCATGGCTGGCAGAGAAGTCATCTTCCTTATAGCTTCCTCTAGAGTGAAAAGCTTCTCCTCTCTGACGTATTTTCGAATAGCTCTGGGGAAGGTGCCATATGCTCTAGGGTGTGGTTTGCCGCCTCCACCGGGAGAGGTTGCCCAAGCATCTGTTATTATGGAGGATAACGGACTGGAAATAACTGTTTTTACATCATCTTCATCCATACCGAACAGTATCATGATAGCCTCTCCAGATATTTCTAGTAGCCAGTCGAAGAAAACCTGGCAAGGTGTTTTAGAACTACCTTTTTCTCTAAAGATTTGCTCTAATGATTTCCCTTCGTATTTACTATTTGCGGGGCAACCACCGATAATAATATTATTCCAGCCAATGGATTTTATCCAGTTTTCCCCGTGCATTGTTCCTCCAGCAATTTCCCCCTCTATTTTATTTCTTTCTCCTTTGTCTTGTAGCCGTTGTAACATTTTGGCTGTGCCACCTTCCAGTACCCAGGTTGGTAATAGAGAGTTTATCATCGTACTACCGGCAATGTATGGGTATACATCACAGTTGACCTCAACTCCTCTTTGTCTGGCCTCTGTCATCAATTTTAAAGACCCATTTACCTTGCCCCAGTTCACTCTGCCTGCTGCCTTGTGGTGTGATATTTGAAGAGGAATATCGTTTTCTTCAGCTATCCTTATAGCTTCCTCTACAGATTCTATTAATTTATTGCTTTCGTTTCTGAGGTGAATTGTATAAATAGCTCCATACTGTTTTAAAACACTGGCTAATTCAATGAGTTCTTCGGTAGAGCAATAACTACCAGGTGGATAGAAAAGACCCGATGACATGCCGAAGCACCCCTCTTCAAGACTCTGTCTGAGGAGGGTTTTCATTTTAAGCATTTCCTCAGGTGATGGTGCGTTGGAGTCGAATCCTTTGACTGCGAGGCGAATAGTACCCTGTCCGACTAAAGGAACAAGATTCATGGAGATACCATGTTTTTCCACTTTCTGAAAATAATCCTTAACTGATTGCCAATCCCAACCGTAATCGATGTCGGGTTTCAGGAATGCTGCGAGATAGGTTCTCAGTAAATCCAGGTTACGGGGATTTATAGGAGCCATAGACAATCCACAATTACCAGTTACTGAAGTAGTTATTCCCTGCATAAGGTGACTTTCCAGGTTTGGATAAGCCAGTACACTTAAATCGTTATGATTGTGCAGATCGACGAATCCAGGAGAGACTGTCATTCCTTCAGCGTTAATGATTTCCTTTGCCTCTACCATGGGTTCACCTAGAATTTTAATTTTACCCTGGATTATGCCAATATCTCTCTTGAACCATGGGTTACCTGTTCCATCAACTATTTTTGCTCCTTTGATTATCAAATCAAAAACCATATCCATTGTTGATTCACCTCTTTCTAGCTTTAATTGATAGAGTATGTGTTGAATTAACTATCAGCAGGAAAATAAACTCTATCTTGGTGCCTCATCATCTCCTGAACTTTTCATACCGTGGATTTTCTTTCTATAGCATGATAGCCTTGATTAATAATGAAGGTCAATATATTTATGTCTGTTTTATGTTGGTTTGACTAAAATATATTTCACACATATATTAACTTAATATCTTGAGATGAAATTTAATGAATGTTGGTATTTGCCGAATTGAGATTCGTATCCCTGAGAATCACTCTCTTAAAGGGAAACGTCAGATTGTTAAATCTATCATCGCTCGACTTCAAAATCGCTATTCAGTTTCAGTGGCTGAGATAGATAATAATGAGCTATGGCAGATAGCGACTCTGGGGATTTCTTGTGTTAGTAACCATAGAAGACATTCTGATACGATTATGACCAGTGTGGTGAACTTTATTGCGCAGAACTATCCTAATGTAGAACTTCTCAATTATAAAGTGGAAGTTATCTCCGTCCTCTAAATAATGGATGCTTCGGTTTTCGTTCAATCAATAACCTCTTCACCTGATTATAAGCAGCAGATTGTTCATGTTGAGGACATACAGTCTCAAGAAGCTATATATGCTGAATTGAATAGGCCACTGAAGGCTGCTCTTAAAACACGCCTTGAACATCTGGGACTGTCCTCTCTTTACAGTCACCAAGTTGAGGTTTTGAATGCTACATTTTCAGGGGAGAATGTCATTCTGTCATCGCCGACT
>JAUUZT010000059.1 GCA_030589825.1 Dehalococcoidia bacterium | reverse complement strand
GCTTAACTCTATTATTAGATTTCATCTTTAAGTATTATCCAACATCTATTAATTGCAGCTTTTACTTGTTTAGTTGAAGTCCCTCCTGTGGAGTTACGAGCAGCTATAGAAGATTTTAAGCTAATATCATATATATCACCATCGAAAAGTGCTGAATAATTATTATACTCTTCAAGACTTAATTCGTTAAAATTCTTTGCTTGACTAATAGCATAATTACTCAGCTTGTATATTACGCTATGAGCCTCTCGAAATGGCATACCTTTTTTTGTTAAGTAATCAGCAATATCTGTAGCCAATAAATAATCTTGTTTTAACGCATTGTTGATGCCAGTTTCATTTATATGGATTGTTTTAAGCATTGCAGTAAATATATTTAAACTATAATGTAAAGTATCGATAGTATCAAAAATACCTTCTTTGTCCTCCTGAAGATCACGATTATAAGCCAGTGGAAGAGCTTTCATAGACGTCAATATAGCTACCAAGTTACCAAAAATACGGCCTGTCTTACTCCTGGTCAGTTCAGCTATATCAGGATTTTTCTTTTGTGGCATAATGCTACTACCGCTAGTGAATGATTCGTTAAGTTGAATAAAACCGAACTCTGCTGAAGACCATAATATGAGTTCCTCTGCAATTCTTGACAGATGCATTATTGAGATAGCAGACGCAGCATGATACTCAATTACGAAGTCACGGTCGGAAACAGCATCGAGACTGTTGTTGCTAATACTGTTGAAATCTAAACTTTTAGCTAAGTAATTACGATCAATGGGGTATGAAACACCCGCTATAGCACCACTGCCTAATGGCATGATATTTGTACGTTTTAGACAATCTTCGAATCTTTCTTTATCACGCTGAAACATCTCAAAATAAGCTAACAAATGATGCGATAGCAAGATTGGCTGAGCTCTTTGTAGATGGGTATAACCTGGGATGATGATACTTATATTTTCTTCCGCTAACTCTACTAAAGATTTCTGTAAATCCTTTAAATCATTGATAGTATCCGAAATACGTTGTCTAATAAAAAGCCTTAAATCAAGTGCTATCTGGTCGTTTCTGGAGCGTGCTGTATGCAATTTTCCTGCAATACTACCAATCAATTCAAAGAGTCGTGCCTCAATGTTCATATGAATATCTTCGAACTCTGTAGAGAACGGGAATATTCCCTGTTTAATTTCTTCGAATACAGAATTAAGCCCAGAGACTATCTTATCTGATTCTTCTTTAGATATTATTCCCTGTTTCGACAACATCCTGACATGAGCTATACTGCCTTCAATATCCTCTTTGTATAGTCGCTGGTCAAAAGATATAGAAGCTAAGTAGTCTCTTACTTGTTTATTTTTATCTTTTAACATCTTATCAGTTATTAAATAGCGATTGAGCCTGAGATTGTGTTTTTACAGGCAACCCCCAGATATGAATGAAACCTGTTGAAGCGGTTTGATCAAACTTATCTCCTTTATCATAGGTAGCAAGGCTATAATTGTACAATGAATATGGTGATTTCCTTCCTACTATTTGTAAGTTACCCTTATGAAGTCTGACTTTTATTGTTCCTGTAACGTAACGTTGAGTGCTCTGAATATACGCATCCAGGTCTTGTTTAAACCCTGTAAACCATAAAGCATTATAAACTAGATTGGCATATTCATCAGCAACTTTAGCTTTGAAACTGAGTTGGTCTTTGGTAAGCACCATTTCTTCTAATGCCTTATGTGCGTTTAGTAACACAACTGCTGCAGGTGCTTCGTATAATTCCCTGGACTTTATGCCTACTAATCGGTCTTCAATGTGATCTATTCTTCCTATACCATGATCACCAGCCAAACTATTTATTCTTTGTATAAGAGAAATTCCACTTAGAATCTCATTATTAAGGCTGATAGGAATCCCCTTATCAAAACCAATATCTATATAGATTGCTTGATTTGGAGTATCATCTATTTCCCTTGTCCAAGTAAAAGCATCCCTTGGCGGTTCCTTCCACGGGTCTTCCAGGGCTCCACATTCAATAGCTCTGCCCCACAAATTTTCGTCAATAGAATAAGGACTATTTACCGTAACAGGGATAGGGATATTATGCTGTCGAGCATAGTCAATAGTCTCTTCTCTGGTCATATTCCATTCTCTTGCTGGAGCTACAATCGTGAAATCCGGAGCAAGAGCAGCAATGCTTACATCAAGCCTAACTTGGTCATTTCCTTTACCAGTGCAACCATGAGATATTATGTTGACCCCTTCCTTCCTGGCAACATCAACTAAAAGTTGAGCGATAAGAGGGCGGCCTAGAGGAGTATGTAAAGGGTATTTCCCTTGATATAATGCATCAGCTTGTAAAGACGGATAAATGAAAGATTTGATGAATGTATCTTTTGCATCTATAACAATAGATTTAATAGCTCCAATATCCAGTGCTTTTTTTCTAATAGCCTCTAAATTAGCAACATTTCCAATATCTATACTAACCGCAATAATATCGAGGTCATACTTATCTTTTATCCACTTAACTGCTACTGATGTATCAAGTCCTCCGCTATAAGCTAATATAGTTCTCTCTGACATATTATGCCTCCGTTATCCGTATTTCTGATTAAGTACTGAGGTTAACACATCGACTGCAATATCTATCTCTTTTTCGGTTATTATAAGAGGTGGCATAAAACGTATTGTATTTGGCTTAACTCTGTTTAGCAACAAACCTTTTCCAACACAGGATGTTACTACTTCTTCGGCAATATCATCTCTAAACTGCAGGGCTATCAGGAGACCACGGCCTCTTATATCAGTAATAATATCAAACTGTTTTCTTAACCCCTTTAATTTATTTATAAAATATTTTCCGGTACGTGTAACATTTCCCAATATATCTTTCTCCAGCATATATTGTAGGGTGGAATAGGCAGCAGCGCAAACAAGTGGATTACCAGCAAAGGTAGATCCATGATCTCCGGGAGTGAAGACTGCCACTTCCTCTTTTGAAAGAAAAGCACCAATAGGTACACCACTACCCAAACCTTTTGCCAACGTTATTATATCTGGCTCAATTCCGTACTGTTCATAAGCAAAAAGTGTCCCTGTACGACCAATACCAGTTTGCACTTCATCCAACATTAAGAGAGGCCCTTTTTCCTTACATAATTCTTGTACTTCTTTAAGATAGTTATCATCAGGTATATTTACACCGCCTTCACCTTGTATAACTTCAAGAAAAATGCCGCATGTATTTTTATTTATTGCCTCTTTGATTGCTGAAATATTGTTATACTCAACATTGACAAAACCTTCTGGTAGTGGAGTATATGGGTTTTGGAATTTGTGTTGCCCTGTAGCAGCAACCATTGCTAGTGTTCGTCCATGGAATGAGTTATTAGCAGTGATTATTTCATAAGCACCGTCTAGCTTTAATTTGCCATATCTACGAGCCAGTTTAATAGCACCCTCATTGGCTTCTGCTCCGCTATTAGCTATAAAAATACGGTCACAACAGCTGTGATCAATCAATATCTGTGATATTTGAAGTTGAGGTATTGTATAAAACTGATTAGACGTTTGAATTAAAGTTCTAGCTTGTTCTTCAATTGCCTTAACAACAACCGGAGGGCAATGACCGAGACAATCTACAGCCCATCCAGCAACAAAATCAAGATATTTATTTCCTTCATCATCCCAGACCCATGACCCCTTTCCTTTAACCAGTGTTATAGGTGTTCTTTTAAAAGTTTTCATGAATAGTCTGTGTTCCAATTCTTGCCATTTATTGTTTTTCAATTCTTGTTCCTCCTGTTTGTTTATCTAATCCATTAAGTAATGCATGAGATTTCTTACCGTTAATAATACTAAATAAAGGCACTGTTATTGATGCACTAAGACAAGCTTCAATTTTTGGAATCATACCACCTGTGGCCGTACCAGAGCTAACTAAATTTTGTGCTTCAGTAAAACTTAGCTTGTGAACCAATTTTCCTGAATCATTATAAATTCCATCAACATCTGTAAGAAATATTAGTTTTTTAGCATTTAATGCTGCAGCAATTTTACCAGCAACAGTATCCCCATTAACATTTAATAATGTCGCCTTTCCTTTATTTGAACCAAAGCTAATTGGTGATACCACAGGTATATAGTTTGCGTTAATCAATAAGTTTAATATTCCAGTATTTACTTTTGTAATCTCTCCTACATAACCCAGGTCTGCGTTTTTTACCTCTGCAAACAGTAAATTACCATCACTTCCACTTAAACCTACTGCCCTTCCTCCAGAATTCTGGATAGCAGATACAAGTTCTTTGTTAACCAATCCAGCATATACAGCAGTAACCACTTCCAAACTATCTTTATCAGTGACCCGTAAACCATTAATAAAACTGGTTTTAAAATCTAGTTTTGCAAGCCACTCAGAAGCAATTTTAGCGCCACCGTGTACAACTACTACTGGTATTCCTTGATTTTGTATAGATACTAAATCTTTTATAGTAGTATCATGATTGCCTAGTGTGCTACCACCAATCTTAACTACAATTATGTTATCACTCATTATGTTGAATAAGCGCTGTTTATTCTGACGTATTCTTCGGATAGGTCTGATCCCCAAGCAGTGGCTTCTTCTGCGCCAACATTAAGACATACCACTATTCGTAAATCTTCATTATTTGACATTATTACTCTTAAATATTCTTTATCAAAAGCTGTTGGTTGGCCTTGCTTAAACACACATATATCATCTATATAGATGTCGATACTTGATTCTAATAGCTTTATTTTAGTCATTCCTATAGCAACTAATATACGCCCCCAATTTGGGTCATTCCCATATGCTGCTGTTTTTACAAGAGATGAACTGCATATTGCCCGTGCTGCATTCTGAGCATCAGCTAAACTAACTGCTTCTTTTACTGTTACCTCAATAAATTTCGTTACCCCTTCAGCGTCATGAACCATTAATTTCGCCAATTGAATGCAAACCTCATTAAGAGCATTTTGAAACTCTTTGCCCGAAGCAGAATCGATGCATTTATTATTTGCAGAACCACTGGATAACAGGAAAACACTATCATTAGTGCTGGTATCACCGTCTACATCAATTAAATTAAATGAATTAGCTACGGCATTATTTAAAGCAATCTGCAAAAAGTCTTTGTCGACCACAGCATCTGTGCTAATGAAGCAAAGCATAGTAGCCATATTAGGATGTATCATACCGGAACCCTTAGTTACTCCACCTATTCTATATTTAAAATCCCCCTCATTAACCTCGATTGCAATCTCCTTAGGATTGTTATCTGTAGTCATAATAGCCATAGCTAGTTGATGACCACCATCTTTATCAATAGCGATATCTCTAATACCTGATTGGATTTTATTCATGGGTAGAGGGGATCCAATTAAGCCAGTGCTTGCTACAAGAACGTCTTCAACTTTAATGGATAACTTTTCGGCAGTCAGATTTGCCATTTCTGTAGCATCAGCTAAACCCTGTTCAGCGAGACATGCATTTGCACAACCAGAATTAACTACAATAGCTTGTGCCATATTATTAGATAAGTGTTTCCTCGAAAGAATAACCGGTGCTGCTTTTATCTGATTGGTAGTAAATACAGCTGCAACATTGCATAAGGTCTCACAATAAAGAATAGCCAAATCTAAATTATTCTCGGTCTTTATCCCTGCATAAACTGCTCCAGCAAAAAAACCAGGTACTGAAGTAATATTTCCAGACTTGAGTAAATTATACATATGAATCCTTATTTATTCACGCTAAAAAACATAGC
>JAUUZT010000101.1 GCA_030589825.1 Dehalococcoidia bacterium | reverse complement strand
GCGAGACTCTCATGGCTCCGCCAATGGGGCCGCGGGCTGTACTGGCAATAGATCCCGGTTATCGGACAGGTTGTAAAATAGTATGTCTGGACCCTCAGGGCAAGCTTTTAGCCAATGCCGTTATCTATGTGAACCAGTCGGTGGTGCGGAGTCAGGAAGCCGGCCAGACGATACTCGATTTCATACAAAAATTTCATATTGAAGCTATTGCTATCGGCAACGGTACGGCAAGCCGTGAGACTGAAGAATTCATTCACGGGTTGAGTTTAATTGACAAAATACCGGTCGTCATGGTCAATGAAAGTGGCGCATCTATCTATTCAGCATCCGCTGTCGCTCGTGAAGAGTTCCCTGACCAGGATATTACCGTGCGTGGAGCGGTATCCATCGGACGAAGGCTGCTGGATCCTCTTGCAGAACTGGTAAAGATAGATCCCAAATCCATTGGAGTGGGGCAATACCAGCATGATGTTGACCAGGGGAAACTCAAGAGGAACCTCGACGATACCGTCATGAGCTGTGTGAATGAGGTTGGGGTTAAAGTAAATACTGCCAGTCAACAGCTTCTTACCTATGTTTCAGGACTTGGCCCCATGCTGGCAAAAAACGTTATCGCCTACAGAAATGAGAATGGCCCGTTTCGTAGCCGTGCAAGCCTCAAGAAAGTACCACGGCTTGGCCCGAAGGCGTTTGAGTTGGCCGCTGGGTTTCTTCGTATTGATAATGCAGAGAATCCCCTTGATGCCAGTGCCGTGCACCCTGAAAGCTATCATATCGTAGGTCGTATGGCCAGGGATATGGGTTGCGTGGTGGACGACCTCATGAGTCGCGAGGATATTCGTAGCCGGATTAATCTGGAAAGTTACATCGGGAAAGAACATGGGCTGCCGACGTTGCAGGATATCATGGTAGAGATGGCAAAGCCGGGGCGTGACCCTCGTAAACGGTTTGAGGCGGTCGCTTTCGCCGCTGACATCAGGACAATTGACCGGCTCCTTCCTGGGATGAAACTGACCGGAATCGTGACCAATGTGACCAATTTTGGAGCCTTTGTTGATATCGGGGTGCACCAGGATGGACTCGTACACATTAGCGAATTATCTGATAAATTTGTAAAAAATCCGGCTTACGTAGTCAGTGTCAATCAGAAGGTTACGGTCACGGTAATCACGGTCGATGTGGAACGCAAACGCATTTCTCTGTCAATGAGGTCGGAGGCATCCGCTCCTGAACATCTAGAGGAAGATAGGTAATAACAAATATTATGCCGGATTGGTATTTGTACCTGATTAGATGTAACGACGGAAGTTTGTATACTGGAATTACGACTGACGTTGCTCGCAGGTTTGCTGAGCACCAGGGAAGTGGCGATATGGGAGCGAAGTACCTTCGAGGCAGGGGGCCACTGAAGTTGGTTTTTGAACAGAAATTAGGTAGCAGGAGCCTTGCGCTGGGAATGGAAAGCAAAGTTAAGAAATTGTCAAAGACGAGGAAAGAGGAACTGGTAAGCACCGGGAAACATATTGAGGCGATAATCAAACAGGTCGGGTCGTAGATAACCGTTTAAATTTTCCAGCCTTCTTTACAATTGATTATTTCTGATTGGCTCAAGAAGATATTCCAATCCGTTAACTTTAATTTCATAAAGAGCAAACAATAGCATGCCAATTTCTCCCGGGGGAAAACCTTTACGGTGAAACCATACCAGGTAAGGTTCAGGCAGGTCACAAAGGAAACAGTTTTTATATTTCCCGAAAGGCATCCGCATACGCACCAATTCAATCAATATCAGAGGATTAATAGAGGGGGTGCCTTTATTTTGATTCATTAAGAACCGATAACTGCCTTGCTCACCAGTGCAATAAGGTCATTGATACCAATGCGCTCTTTAGTTATGGCCATGAACCCGCTTTTATGAGCAAAAGCAATCTCCGGGCGGTCTGAAATCAGCGAAAAATCAACCGGCGTTCCGTCGTAGCGGAAAAGACGCCAGCCTTTACTGCGGCGGTCCAGGGAGATAACGATATCGGGCGGATTTTCATCCAAGCGGCGAAACTCCTCCAGCCCTGCTGATTCCCTGGTCTTTCCAATCATGGCAGGCACGCCTGCAATTACCAGTCTGGAGCTGTTTTTCCAAAAATCAATCTGTCTTTTAGTCATGCGGGCACCCTCGATGATATAAGCGCCAAAAGTCTTAAGCAGAGGAAGGGACGCTTTCGGCTCGGAAGCGAATCTGGCCGTGAGCCAGCTTTCTACCGGATTCTGGTTTACAAGGTCATCTCCTGCATGAAATTTTTCAGAGCTTTTACCTGGTCCGAAGCGGTCAACGCTGTCCTTGAAATGCCACCATGGCATGACGGACAGGGTCTCTAGAAGCCCCAGGTATTCAGCTACCAATACGAAGGCGGCAGGGCAGTCTAGGTTCTGGTGGTGGTCGAAATTCCGCTTCTCCTGTTCATGTCTATTCCCGATGTCTATCACCCACACCTCTGGATTATCCAACTCTGCCTGTGTGGGCTCACGTCGCTCAATCCTGAATGCCGTTTCGTCATGCACGGCCAGGAGGAGGCTGACGGCTGTCACCTCGTCGAAATGTGCACTGCCGGGATGTGTGATGATTAAATTTACTTTCATTGTTGCCTTTCTGTTTTATCCTGTTGAATTTACCTTGATAATAATAACATCAATGGATTAAGAGTTGCCCGTAATGTGCGAACTTTTATCTGCTAGTTATATGCTCTGGATAACCTTCGATGAACAGTAGTGATGGATATTGATTTATCGTTTTTCCATGTTAGAATGACAACATCGGAAGTATTTCTCTAATGATATAAGCTAAGTGCCATAGATAAGCAACGGCTATCAATAAGATGGAGGTTGGCTATAATGGGGTTCAAGGAGAAATTGCGGGACAAAACAAGGGACCAGACTTGTGAACACCTGGATATAGTAGGGATAGATGCTAAATTGGCCGAGAGAGGCATAGACGAAGAGAAAGCTTCCAAACCACGGTGGCGCACTTCACTGGGATTAATAGAAATAGGGAAAAGCCCGATAAATTATGTTCATGTGGTTTACATACAGACACGCTATGGAAGACATTACACCACGCTATTTCTTTGCCATGACTCAAGTGCATATAAAGCAGGCCTGAAAGCACGTTCTAAAAGGATTAGGGAGTTCCCGCTAATTGGAAAGGTGAAGGATGTTGTTTGGGAGGGAAACTTGGGCGGCAATGTCATAGAGCAGTTGAATGAAGACGAATATCTTAAAGAAGAGTTAATTAGACTGCACTATGATGTCAAACTAGCTGCTTGTCCGGACATCGGTTATTGGAAGATAGAAGTTAAAGGCCGTCTTAATAAGCTGGTTCGAGAGAAGTGGGACAGTTATGAAATAATAGCCCTCCATTTGAAGCCAAAAAAAGACTGGTGATTTACATATTGTTGTCAAGCAATGCTTGTCACTTCTTGTTTAACCATTTACCTGGTAGTAGTAGCTCAGATAATCACATACTTGAGAGCTATAATAGATTGAGAATGATATCCTCCCTCTCGATAGGGGCACGTTGAATCAGTATATCCAGTTGCTCTTTGCTTATAGCTGGGAGTAACTTCTTTTGTCTTCTTGGTGGTAGTACTCTATCAATCGGATTACTAGCAAGCTGTTCGGTGTGATACAACCAATTACAAAGGGTTTTAATACAACGGTAATAGTTATGCTTCCCATTTCCACAAGTAAGACTATCGAGGTAGTTCTTAATACTTTCAGGAGTTAGAGGATAGCCAAGAAACCTATCTAAAGCTAAATGGTAAAGTTCTATTGTCTTTGGACTTGTATCTGATGCTCTGGAACGAAGGAACCTTTCCAGTAAATAGTTTGTGAACTTTGTGAACTTTGTAAATTTCCTGAAGCTAAATTGTCTTTTAGAATGGTGGGCTCTACTGTTCAATAGACAGAACTTTTAAGTTAGCTTTCAATATGACCGATTAACCAAACCTGTAATTTATGAAAAATTTGTTTAACATCTATATCTAAGCTATATCCTGCTCCTGCAAACAGTCCAGCAGTATTGCCTAACTGATACAACTGCGAAACTCTCACTGTAACTTGTACGGAAATGGGGACATCCAGGAAATTACATAGAATTCTTCCCTCAACTGATATAATCGATAATAGCCTTATAAATTGGGTGAACAGGAGTCGTAGTAAGCCATATAATAAACAGGGAGGAGGAAAAACTAGCTATGCGACAAATAGAACTGGATTATGGTGATGGGAAAATGCCAGTAGAGCTTCCAGACTCTACCACGGTACTGCAATATGGTATCAGCTACCAAGACCCACCCGAGATAGATCCACAAGAAGCTACTAGAAAGGCTTTGTTGAACCCTCTTGGAATGCTACCACTAAGAGAGTTGGCAAAGCCAGGCAAAAAAGCTGTCATAGCTTTTCCGGACAGGGTCAAAGGTGGAACGCATACAAAAGCACACCGTCGCAT
>JAUUZT010000103.1 GCA_030589825.1 Dehalococcoidia bacterium | reverse complement strand
TGGAGGGAAACCAACCCCTGCGGTAGGTTTTGCCACTGGCATGGAGAGAATTATAGCTAATTTACAAAAAAAAGAGGGCTCTATAACTTCCAGTAATGCAACTGTTGCTTTTATTGCCCATATGGGGGAAGAGGCTAAACTGGCAGCAATCAAGCTCAGCGCCAGGCTGCGTACATCTGGTATTTCTGTTGCCCTTGCCACCGGGTCTAAAAGCCTGAAATCACAATTAAGGCAGGCAAACTCGTTGAATGCCAGCTATGCTATTATCATTGGTGAACAGGAACTCAACTCAGCAACAGTAGTCCTGAGAGACATGAAAGTAAAGGAGCAGACTATTATTCCCCTGGAAAATGTAGAAAGGTCTCTGTTGTCATAATACTTATAGAAACGATATATCTGCTAATTTTTAACTGTTCAGGTAACCAAAGGTTACAAATACTTTTACTGCCCAGAATATGCTATACTTATAGCTAGCATTCAAAGCTATATCCGCCATTAGGCGAATACGGACTTTGTTTCTACTATGTATTAATATTATTCTAAGTTACATTAAGGGGCAGAAATGCTGGAGGTTAGTAAAACATGTCCCAAAATCTAGTCCCATCTGATTCAGAACAAAATAATAATAATAAACTTAATAGCCAGAATAATAATGACGGTTACAACGCCGAGCATGTTCAAATTCTGGACGAAATAGAGGCTGTTCGCCTTAGGCCAGGGATGTACATCGGTGGTACAGGTCGAGATGGCTTACACCACCTACTATACGAGATAGTATATAACAGCATAGACGAGGCGATGGAGGGCTATTGTGACCACATAGAGGTGACTATCCACAAGGACAATAGCATCACTGTAGTGGACAATGGCCGGGGAGTACCTGTAGACATAATCCCTGGAACAGAAATAACCGCCCTGGAGGCAGTACTAACCCATTTGCACGCTGGAGCCAAATTTGGCAAGGGGGCTTATAGCATATCCAGTGGTTTACATGGCGTCGGAGCCGCGGCGGTCAATGCTTTGTCTACATGGCTGCGCGCCGAGGTTAGACGCCAAGGCAATATCTACTTACAGGAGTATAAAAAAGGTATTCCTACAGAGCCAATCCATGTAATTGGAGAAGCAACTGATACGGGTACCACCATTTCTTTCCTCGCAGATGATAGCATTTTTGAGGATATAAATTACGACTTTAATGTTACCTATCAACGGCTACGGGAGCTGGCTTTCTTAAACAAAGGAGTCCCCATACATCTCAAAGATGAAAGAAGTGGCCAAGAAAAGGCAGCCTATTTTGAGGGCGGCATTGCAAGTTTCGTTCACCGTCTGAACAGAAACAGGCAAGTCATCCATTCCGCTCCTATTTACCTGTCAGCAACCGTTGAATCTACTGCCATTGAAGTAGCTATGCAATACAACAGTAGTTTCACTGATTCTTCCTTCTGTTTTGCCAATTGTGTAAACACGAAGGAAGGGGGGACACATTTAACCGGCTTCAGGTCAGCATTAACCCGTGCTCTTAATGATTACGCCCGAAAAAATAAACTGATCAAAGACAGTGACGCTAATTTCACTGGGGAGGATGTACGGCAAGGCTTAGTATCCATCATCAGCGTTAAACTACCAGAGCCCCAGTTCGAAGGGCAAACCAAGTCAAAGCTTGGGAACCCTGAGGTAAGGAGTCACGTAGAAGTTGCTGTAGCTGACAAACTAACTCTCTACCTGGAACAGCATCCTGACGAAGCAAGGGCCATAATAGGGAAAGGTCTCACCGCCGCAAAAGCCAGAGAAGCAGCTCGGAAAGCCCGCGACCTTGTATTAAAAAAGAGTAGCTTTGATACTTCAACCCTTCCAGGTAAATTGGTCGATTGCTCCGAGAAAAACCCCGAGCTATGCGAAATATACCTGGTTGAGGGCGATTCCGCTGGAGGCTCAGCAAAACAAGGGCGTGATCGCCGCTACCAGGCAATCTTACCGCTTAAAGGCAAAATCCTAAATGTAGAGAAGGCAAGCCAGGATAGAATCCTCCAACATGAAGAGATACGAGCTCTTATTACTGCCTTAAGGGCAAATTCTGATGGCGAGTTTAATTTGGCCAAACTTAGATATCATCGAATTATAATCATGACTGATGCCGATATAGACGGTTCACATATTCGCACACTATTACTCACTTTCTTTTATCGCCATATGGTGGACCTTATCAATGAAGGATACCTTTATATCGCACAGCCGCCTCTTTATCGCATAAAGTCCGGCAAGAAACAATACTGGGTTTACTCTGATCAAGAACGAGAGAGGATAACCAAAGAACTTCAAGGAAGTAAAGTAGAAATTCAGCGCTATAAAGGTTTGGGGGAGATGAGTCCAGAGCAACTATGGTCAACCACTATGAATCCTGCCTCCAGAACATTATTTAAGGTGCATGTTGAAGACGCTATGTCGGTAGACCAGACCTTCCAGATGCTTATGGGGAGCGAGGTACTACCTCGAAAGAACTTTATCCAGGCCCATGCTCAAAGCGTTAGAAACCTGGATGTCTAAGTGCCTATTACTCCTATTAAATGTAAAGAAAATGTTCAACTATGTATTGCTGTACCGCAGCAGGCACCAGATAACGAATAGATTCTCCCTTGGCTATTTTCCCTCGTATATCTGAGGAACTTATTTCTATTACAGGCATATCTAACAATTGAATATTATCAAGTAATCCAGGGACAACAGCTTCCAGAGAACTTAAATCCATCTGCATTGAGCCTGAACGCGAAACAATTACTAACCGGCATGCTTTAAGCAGTTTTACCGGCTCCTTCCATGAAGGAAATCCCTTAAGAATATCACTACCAATGATAAAGTAAGGATTGACTATTCCTTGCTCATTTTTCAGTTCCTCCATAGTATCTATGGTAAATGAAGGTCCTGTACGTCGTGTTTCAATAGTACAGAGTTGGAAGTCTGAATTAGAGGAGATAGCCAATCTAACCATCTCTACTCTATGATATGCAGATGTAATCCCATTGTTAGCCTTGAACCACGGTTGCCCCGCTGGGATAAAAAGAACCTTTTCGAGTCCCAATTTAATTCGTGCCTGTTCGGCTGCAATCAGATGTCCTATATGAATTGGGTCGAAAGAGCCACCGATAATCCCTATTGTCATAACGCTACCTTCTAGGTTTTGGACGGAATATCTTTATCTCAGAGCTTGCCTGATACACATCCTGTTCAGTAATTATATCAACCGTTTCAGTTATTCCGTGTCTAAATTCCAATACGCCCTGCCCAGTCTCTGCTGACAGGAAGAATATGCCCACGTTTAAAGGTTTCAATTCAAGCTTTATCTCATCTATTCTAGATGAAATCTCTGGTAAATCGATTTTGTTCACCACGATGACCTTAGCTTTTTTAGACAGATTACTGTCATAAAGTGCTAACTCAGCATCCAAGACAGCAAAATCTTCTGCAGCATTTAAAGAGGTACCATCTAAAAGATATACTAAAAGCCGCGTTCGCTCCACGTGTTGTAAAAACTTATTACCCAAACCCTTACCATAAGAAGACCCATCATCAATTGCCGGGATTTCAGCGACTACATAGTCTCTTTCATCACCATTAACAACGCCCAATGCCGGATGCCTTGTACTGAATGGATAGCTGGCTATTCTTGGCAATGCCCTTGTCAGCATTTTTAGTAAACTGGACTTCCCAGAATTTGGCCTTCCTATCAAGCAGGCATCAGTCACCATCTTATACTCCATAACCACCCTCACCTCCTGCCCAACCTCTCCTTTTTCAGCCTTTCTTGGCGCCTGATTCACCGCTGTAGCAAAATGAATATTCCCTTTGCCCCCTTTCCCTCCCTTAGCTATTAGTACACTATCACCCCAGTTCATCATATCAACAACCATCTGCAAACTCTCATCCTCTTTCACCTCATAGACAGTGGTTCCCCGAGGCACTCTCAGAAGCAGATTTTTTCCTGCCTTTCCATACCTTTTTTCCTTACCCCCGTTTGTACCATGTTCAGCTACGAGCTTCCCCTTTTTATCAAGATGAGATAATCCCTCTACTTTCTCATCTACCAGAATAACAACATCTCCCCCTTTGCCTCCATCTCCTCCATCCGGACCACCTAAAGGAACGTATCTTCCTTTAAGAAAACTTATAGCACCATTTCCACCACAACCGGACTCTATATAAATATCTACTTTATCAATTATCATTATCATTATTTTACTATATTAATTAATATATAAATATATATTAGTTGTTGTATTAATTGTTGTAAATCATTGTGAGGCAGTTAGATACAGCAAGCCAACAGCTCAATATAAGTATATCAACAAGATATAACTTGGGATAATACAAGTTTTTAACATGATTTCAACACCGCTAGTCTGAAGAGGAAGTAGACTTTCTTAATTGCTCCCTTATTTCTATTACCTGGGTATTTAATCGGGTGTTGCCATGAAGGTTGTTGGCTAT
>JAUUZT010000057.1 GCA_030589825.1 Dehalococcoidia bacterium | reverse complement strand
TGATGATTCCAGGGCGCTGTCAATCCGTGGCAGATT
Organism: Dehalococcoidia bacterium; assembly: GCA_030589825.1. Taxonomy (GTDB): domain Bacteria; phylum Chloroflexota; class Dehalococcoidia; order GIF9; family AB-539-J10; genus JAUUZT01. The sequence goes on along the minus strand of JAUUZT010000057.1, from coordinate 5,934 downwards.
TAATAGCGCATAGGCTGCCATGCCATGTTTTTTCCTCAATGACTCCCTGGTATGACGCTCATTCTGCTCATTACATTCAAGCCCCAGTTTTTTCAATTCCTGCCAGGTGACATCACCAAAGTGTATTATCTGAAATCCGAACTTCTGGAAAACGCCAGCGACCTCTGATTTGCCTGCTCCAGGCATACCAACAAGAGCTATTACTTTGTTCATTTGTGTCTTTGCTGCCGGCGAGTCTCTCTTTCCCATGTTAATATTTATTATAGAGAATAGATGCTGTAATTAGCAATTTCCAGATTGTATTAAGGCCTTTATATGTACGAGAAAAAGAGGGCTTGACAAAATAACTATAGCGCCATATAATACCGAATATACTATAAAAAAAGATAGCACTATAAAAAAATATGGAGAGATGATGGCAGGGTTACGAGAAAAGCAAAAAGAGCGCAGGAAACTTGACATACTGAATGCAGCTACCAGGCTGATTGAGGCTCAGGGATGGGAAAACACCAGCATGGAGGAAGTAGCAGAGGGGGCTGAAGTTGGAGTAGCCACCGTCTATAACTATTTTGGCTCCAAAGTTGATCTCATCCAGGCGATTTTTGCGAGGTATGTAGACGAGCAAATTATGGCTGGTAGACAGGCAATAAACAATCGCCCCGCCGATGTAGTCGATGGCATGACATCGTTGTTTTCTGCCTACGTGGATGGCATGGCTCATCGTTTTAGTAGAAAACTGATGCAGGAGTTTATTGCTATAGGCCTTAGCAGACAATTTTCTTTTGGTAAAGATATAATGCCTGTGAAGATGCACTTTATTGAGCAGATGGGGGAACTGGTAGAACTATATCGCCAGCAGGGACAGATTGACCATGATATCAGTAAGGATGAGGCTGCCATGCTGTGCTACTCGGCGGTGTCTATCCCGCTTATGTTATACGTAGTGCTTCCTGATATGGCACTGGATGATGCCAAAAAAAGCATGCATCGTAATCTACAATTACTATTTAGAGGACTGGCGTCCAGTTCATATCTGGCAGAAGGAGAAAAAAGTGATTGACACGAGGATGAAAACCAATAGCTTAGCGGGTACTACTAATCCTATTATCAAGCTGGAGGAGGTCTCCAAGATATACCAGATGGACCATATCAGAGTGGAAGCCCTCAGGAAAGTTAGCCTTGAGATTGAAGCAGGGGAGTTTATCGTCTTTCTGGGCCCAAGTGGCTCCGGAAAAACTACGCTGTTAAACATGATTGGCGGTCTCGATACAATAAGTTCAGGGAATATTACAGTTAATGGAATAACAGTAAATAAACTCAGTTCTGGCAAACTAACCAATTTCCGTCGTATTCATATTGGCTTTGTATTTCAATTCTTTAACTTAATACCCACCCTGACAGCAAAAGAAAACATTGAGTTTGCCGCTGAATTGGTATCAAATCCCAGGTCTCCTGAGCAATTGCTTCAGGACGTTGGGCTGGAAGAAAGGGCGAAGCATTTTCCAAGCGAGCTTTCGGGAGGAGAGAACCAGCGGGTAGCTATAGCCAGGGCACTGGCTACAGACCCTTCAGTCCTGCTTTGTGATGAACCTACTGGAAGCCTGGACTATGAAACAGGCAAGCGAATATACAGGTTACTTCGTGACCTTAACAGGAACAGCGGTAAGGTGGTTGTGGTAGTAACTCATAACTCGGCAGTGGGTGATATTGCCGATCGTATAGTACGTCTTCGAGATGGCAGTGTAGTGGATGTTGTTTGTAATGAACATCCGTTAGAGCCAGAGGCACTGAAGTGGTAGCTCTTTCAAAACTACAGCGTAAGCTGTTCAGGGACCTGCTTGCCGGCAAAGCCCAGTTCGGTGCGGTGGTTGTCATTATCATACTGGGGGTTGCTGCCTTTGTCGCCATTTATGGGTCTTATCAGAACCTGTATTTATCTTATAGTGATTTATATGAACGGATGAATATGGCGGATTATTGGATATCCGCAGATGCTTTGCCATCACGGGCAGTAAGGGAAATGGACCAGATTTCTGGGGTTGAGGCACAGGGGCGAATTATTGGTGATGTTTCGATTGACCTGGAGGTGGAGGGGGGGCAAAAGGTTGAGGGACGAGTTATCTCCCTGCCGGCAGGCGTACATCCGGAAATAAATGATGTTGTTATCGAGACTGGAGATTATATCAGTCCAGGTGCCAATCGGGAGATATTACTTGAGAGGAGTTTCGCTGATTTTCACAAATTTGAGCAAGGGGATTGGCTTACAATTGAACAAGGCGGCAGGAAAATTCCCCTGAAAGTAATGGGTGCTGTCAGCAGTCCTGAGTACCTGTGGGTAACCAAGAATTTTCAGGAGTTGATTCCGTCACCAAAGACATTTGGAATACTGTTTATGCCAGTAGCTCAGGCTGAGGGCCTTTTCAATATGAAGGGTGTGGTCAATGACGTAAATCTGGTCATTAGAGAAGATGTTGATGAAGAAGAAGTCCTTATGCAGGTTGAGGAAATTCTTAGACGCTATGGTATTAAAAGAGTCAGTTATCCCAATGAACCTGTTCCAATAGGTATCAGGAAAATAGATGTTGTGCAGGGGGTCCGCACGGCACATATAGTAGACAGGGAATATATGCCAAGTCATCACCTGTTGAAACAGGACCTTGATGGCTTCAAGCAGATGTCCGTGATGTTTCCCCTGCTCTTTCTTTCGCTGGCGGCTCTGGCTATCTATGTTTTGCTTAACCGCTTGATTGAGTCACAACGAGTTCAAATTGGCCTCATGAGAGCACTGGGATACAGTAAGATGAAAGTTCTATGGCACTACATTAGCTTTGGCCTGGCATTAGGATTGCTGGGCTCAATTAGTGGGGCCTTGTTAGGGCATATACTGGCTGGCCTCTACACTAACTTCTATATAGGATTCCTGAGAATTCCATATGCGGTGACAGAGCCACAATGGACAGCTATACTAATTGGTTTTTTAATGGGCACACTTGTTCCTCTTTTTGCGGGAGTTCTGCCTGCCTGGAGCACAGCCCGAATGAGGCCAGCAGAGGCTATGAGGCCACCTGTGCCTGCTGCTGCACATCGTACCTTGCTGGAAATCCTGTTGCCTTTTATGGCCAAGTTGCCTTTTGTACTGAAAATCCCTTTGCGAAATGTGTTTCGGAATCCACGGCGTAGCCTGTTTATGGCTACAGGGGTGATGTCTGCTACAGCTATGATACTGCTTTGTATGTCTTTTGTAGATATGATGGACTGGATTAACGAAACACAGATTGAACAAATACAGAGTTATGATGCCAAGGTTATCTTTCAGGGATTTGGCAGCGAGGGAACAGCCCGCCGCATTGAGCAATTCCAGGGAGTTGACGAAGCGGAGGCCATATTGGAATTGCCGTATCGGATAAAGCTGGGTGATGAAGTTCGGGACAGTGCTATAAGAGGCATGAAGCCAGGTTCCTCTATGTATCATTTGCTTGATCCTGACGGCATTCCTGTTCCTTTGACCGATGACGGATTGTTATTACCTCTTCCATTGCAAGAACAGCTTGAAGCTGAAACAGGCGATACGCTGTTTCTGGAACCATTGATTGGTTCGGTGGGAGAGACTACTACCCATGTGGCAGGTATCGTTTCTGAACCGATGGGTGCCCGTGCTTATATGCCGCTCGAACAAGTACAGGATTTGATTAAAATGCCTGGAGCTGCAACAGGAGTGTTGCTTAATTTCACAGGGCAATCGTCACCGGAACTATTGGAGAGGATTAATAACTTACCACAGGTGGCATCAATAGAGTTCGGCAGCAGCCTTATAGACTATATGGATGACATGATGGGCTTTTTCTGGGCATTTGTTGGTATTATGCTGGTGATGAGTTTCGCTCTTGGCTTTGCCATTATTTTCAATGGAGTTACCGTTAACGTGCTGGAGCGCAGGCGGGAAATCGCTATCATGCGCGCTGTGGGAATGCGTAATCGCCAGTTGGGATTAATCATTACGCTGGAAAACCTGCTGATTGCTTTACTGGGAATAGCAGTTGGGTTGCCTGCTGGTTATTATCTTGCAGACTATTTCATGCAACAGAATTCAACTGATATGATGAGTATGCCAATGGTTCTTCATCTGGAGTCCTATTTTATCGCGGCAGGGTGTTCCATTGTAATATTGCTGATATCGCAGCTTCCAGCTATCAGGCGTGTAACAACGATGAGTTTGCCTACCGTTACCAAGGACTGGTCTGAATAATTGCTGCTGAACAATTTTGAAGGAGGAATAAACTAATATGAAAAAGAGCTTGATTATCCTGGTGCTGATTACCCTGCTGGTATCTCTGTCAGCAGGTTGTACCAGAGGAGAGTCGGAGTTGGTAGAGACGGTGAAGGTTATGCGAGGAGACCTTACAGAAACGGTACCGATAAGTGGTAATCTTGAGATGCCTGATAGAGTAAACTTGTCGTTTGGGATGACAGGAAAGGTGGTAGAGGTACTTGCAGAAAAAGGGGATAATGTAAAAACAGGGAATGTACTGGCTAAACTGGATACTGCTGAAATAGAGGCAAGGATGAAGGTAGCACAGCTTGCGATTAAAGCGGTGCAGATAGATTATGAAATAGCCAGGAATCGCTTGATGGAAACTCTCTATCCCCGGTATACCGGTACCTTTCTAAGTGATATTGCGGGTACATGGGTGGCGTTGGAAGAGATGGATGAAACCCTGGCGGAAGCACAGCGTCTTATGGATGGGTGGGATGCTGAAGGGTTGGGCGTACAACTGGATGAGGCTCAAACAATTCTTGCCAAGGCGAAGGAGAAGCTTCATAAGGAAAGATGGCCTATGCCCTTCTATGTAAAAACCATTGAGATGGAATTGGATAAAGTGGCTCTTGCAATTGATATCGCCAGCGCAGAAGTAGAGACAATTAAGGTATCGCTACCCAATGCAGACATCAGTTCCCCTATCAATGGTGAAATACTCAAGATTGACCTGGAGCCTGGCGAGTGGGCTGTAGCAACTGCTCCGGTTATTACTATTCTCGATACCAGTATGCTACAGATGAAAGGGATAATTGACGAGATGGATATGCCTTTTGTAGAACTGGGAGGAAAAGCAATTGTTACCCTGGATGCGTTACCAGAAAAACAGACGGAAGGGACGGTGACTTATATATCTCCTGTTGGAACTATACAGTCGGGTGTTGTTTTCTACGAGGCAACACTGGAACTCGAAAATATTGATGGGATGTTCAGGGATGGTATGAGCGCCACTGCTGATGTAATTGTTAAGGAAAGCAAGGATGCGTTATTGTTACCTGTAGGAGCTATTAGTAAGGAAGGGGGAAACTATTACGTTACAAAGATTTTGGATGACGAACAAAATGAGCAGATAGAGATACAGGTTGGTTTGAATGATGGTCGCTTCATGGAGATATTGAGCGGCCTTAAAGAAGGTGACGAAGTATTGACAGGGGATTAATAATCGACGAATAAGAATGCAACTTATATAGTCGTATAAAGGTGTCAGAAGGGGGTGGTCTATGTGGCCTCCCCCCTTCTTAATCAATTTGACAATGGGGGAAATACTATCCTATAATACTGAGTTCCCTTTATAGGGAATGTTTATGTGCACCTTAATAATTGAATAGGTTCTGTAGAAATACCAGTGTTGGTAAAGGAAATAAGAGCATAAGGTGGATGCCTTGGTATCAGCGGACGAAGAAGGGCGTGGCAAGACTGCGATAAGCCTCAGTGTGCTGTCTAGCTAGCTAAGCTGGGGATTCCCGAATGGGTCAACCTGCCTGGGCAAATCCCAGGCACTTGTCGTAAGACGAGGGAGAACCGGGTGAACTGAAACATCTTAGTAACCCGAGGAAAAGAAATCAACCGATATTCCCCTAGTAGTGGCGAACGAACGGGGAACAGCCCAAACCGAAATA